>JBDTZT010000445.1:0-4333 GCA_040005005.1 Actinomycetota bacterium | reverse complement strand
AAAAGACTGTAAGAAAACTTAAAAAACACTGTATTCAATTCATCGGTTTGTGAATTTTATTTAACCTTTTTTGCCCGCCTCAATTCTTGACCGTTCAGCCGTAAAAGAACTTCCGACGCTTTGCCGCCGGAATCGCGGATAACGGTGATTTCCATAAATCCGGGGTCGTTGTTTTCGTTGAATAAAACAAAACGTCGGGTCCGAAGTCGGAATCAATTTCTGTTTATGGTTCGCTCGTAAAATTTACGTCCGTTAAATATTCGTTTAAGTTCAAAATAACACTCGGTTGGGCAAAAACAAACCGATTGGAATTAATCGTCAAAACGTGAGTTTCGCCAACCGGCAAATCATCAAAACGATAAAGCCCGAAAGTTCCGGTTTGGGCATAGAGCATTTCGCCCGAACTATTGACTAAAACCAAACGTGCGTTGCGAATTCCTTGTCCGTCGGCGGTTGTGATGCTCCCGCTGATCGAAGCGTTGGCGGCGGTCGGTGCGAGCGGATCGTAATTCCAAAAGCCGACGTTTCGATAAATCCCAGAGTTACAGCGTAATGCTGACGGAATTAAAGATTGCCGGCGGTTATTTGATTGCCCCGTTTCTAGATGAAGGATTATCATGTGACTGTTTTTGTCAGTAATTCTTAAAGTTGTTGACATAATTTTTCTTCTTACCTGTTATTCAATTTTTCTGGTCGGCGGATGAAGTGTTTGTCATCTTCAGCCTTTGTTCGACGATTTTGTCGCCCGATTGGGCAAATGCCGAACTTGTTCCGCTGGTGATAAACATCAGCCCGATAATGATTTGCGTAATTCTTTTCATTTTTTTATTTCTCCTTTGCGGGCGGCGAAAGCAATCGCTGTTTCCGCCGCCCAACCTTTTATTGTTCGCATTTCATGACGAAACGACCCGTTTCCGCATTGGTTTCAAGTTCATTCGGCGAAAGTATTTTCAATCCTTGCCAACCTTCAAAACTCTGTAATCCGGTGCCGCCGAGCGTCCAGCCGGTCGAAACGGTTTGCGTTCCGGCTTCCTTAAAGTCGAGCGAATAAACGGGGCCGGTGGCGCCGTCGCTGCGAGTGAATGTGTATTTCACCGTGCCGGGCGCATTGGTCGTGATGAAACCCGTAAATTTCACCGTTACCGGACATTTGCCGGAAATGTTTGGCTGGTCGGCTTTTAATCCGGCATCCGTGACGGTCAGTTGAGCGGACGATTTTTTCTCATTGTTTTTTTGTCCGTTAGTTGAACCGTTCAAAGAACGGGCAATGACGGCATAATCGCCGAGCTGATTGGTTTTCACACTAATCACGTCAACTTCCGGCAAAAATGTGCCGCCGGCCGATTCCCATTTTTGGTTTTGCCGGTTATAGCGGAGAATTTCAAACGTATTTGGGTCGAAACCGTCGGCGGCTCGGTTGCCTTTGCGGTTCGCCAGCTGAAAACGAACGACACCTTCGCGATTCATTTGTCCGCCGGTTGAGGCGGCGATGTTATAACCGCCGCTGACCACAACAAAGCCGGAATCGAGCGATGGCGGCGCGATGCTTGAAGGGCTCACGGAAATCCGTGTGCCGGCCGGCATCGCGCCCGACGGAATACTTACCGAAAGCTGCCCGTCAGTCGAGAAAATTTCAGTTTCATCGTTCGGATTGAGCGGCGAAACAACCGCGCTGAAGAATCGTTTGACAACTGATTTACCGTCAATGCTGGCGGTCACTTCAATGTCGGCGTAAGCCACATCAAACAATTTGCCGATCGTCCCGACGTAGCTTTTGCCGGCCTCGTCAAATGTCATCGTGATTTTTTGCGGTTCCGTGCTTCCTTGCTGCGTAACCGCGACTTGCGGGGCAGAACCGAGTTGCCGGTCAGCTTTAACTCTGATTTGAAGCTGTCCGTTCTGAACCGGTTCGACGCTCGCCGTTAAAGCAAACGGCTCCGGTGCAATAACCAAAGATATGGTCTTCTGCGCCGCCGGTTCTTTATTTGTCTTGCCGGTAAAAAACGGCGAGAACGAAGCATTGGTCATAAACCAGCCGTCGGAATTGCTTTTCAGAAATTTTTCGTCGAGCCGCGCCGTTTCCGAACAATCCGCCGTCGTGATCACATATTCGCCGCCGTTGGCGGTGACACGGTCGCCGACATGAACTCCGGTAATCGGAATATTGCCGGTGCCGAACGGAATGCGCCCGCCGCCCGATTCATAGCCGCCGCTTTTTCCCTGCAGGATATTTTGCCCCGACGGCGTGCGAACCCAGACCTCGACATCATCCATCGGATCGCGGGTGTCGGCATTGGTGACCGTCATGGTTATCGGCTGGCATAAATTCGGACGCGAACGATTTTCGATCGCGACGCGCGGCTGCCAATCCGCCGGTAAAGCGGGCACCGAACCGGGAATCGTGCCGCGCGTCTCCGGCGTATTGATAAACCAGCGGGCGCGAAACGGATCGCTGCCGTCACGGTATTGATTGGCCAGATGAAACCAACACGTCTCGTCGCCCTGCCGGGTGCCGGTGCGGTGACGATTTTCGCCGCGACCCGAACATAATTTGCCCGCCCGAAACTGGCTGAACATCATACAGGACGCCTGCGGCTGATTATTGCCGAATGCTCCGCCCGAAGATAAATTCGTCGCACAAAAAACGCTGGGGTCGCCGTCGGCGTATTCGTCGCCCAGATCAAAACCGTAATGACCGAATTCGTGGGCCGCCGTGATCGCGGAAAACCACGAATCGGGCGTCAAAGTCGGGCCGCGGCGCATATTCATCCAGGTTGCCAGACCGCTATGTAAAAATCCGCCGCGCCGGAGATTGACGTTCGGACGCACTTCGAGATTGGCGTGAACCCGAAGATCGGTATCGTCCCAAAAAGCCGCGTTATCGGCAAGTTCGATTTGTTCGACGAAAAATTGACCGTCCGTCGCGTTGTATAAAAATTGCGACATCGGAACGAGCATTTGATCGCGCATATTGTCGAGTTCGACGCGGGAAGCGTCCCATTCAAGCGACGCAAGGATATGCAAACCGAACAACGGGTTGCTCGGATTCAGACGCAGTTCCTGAGTATCTAGCGGATTGCTGACGACAAAATCCGCCCGCGTGCCGTCGTTCCCAATCGTGGCCGTCGTCAGATAAACGCGGTAATTCCAGTTTTGAGTGCTTCCGGTTTGATGATTGCTGCGGTAACTGCGGCTTTCCTGAATCCGCGAACGCGCGACGATCCGGTCGCCGACGCTGAGCGGCGGCAGTCTTAAAATGCCGTTGATGTCGGTTGTCCCGACTCGCCGCCCGTTGACGAAAACTTCCGCGTCTTTAATATTCGCGTTTTGTCCGTCGGCGACTCTGATCCTTGTTTCGCGAAGGCGGGTGTCGCGCGGCGTACAGCTTCCGGTTGTAATGTTGACGATGAAAACGCCGGTGTTGTCTGCGCGCACATCGTCGTTGACAATGAGCCACAGATGCCCGGTCGAACCTGAACAGATCGAGCCGTTCGGCGGCAGCGGATAATCTTCGCGCAGCTCATCATCGGGATTTGTGCGGCTCGAAGTAAAACGAAAAGCCAGACCGTATAAGGGCTGCGTATCGCTCGGAAACGAGAGTCTCCGGTCTTCGGGAAAAGCCGTGGTGCCTTCCGGTCCGAAATCTCCGCGAGCTCCGACATTGACTGTGCCGGACGCTGTAATTGTGACCTGAGTTCCGTTGACGACGTTGATCCCGGTATCGATCCAACGGGGCGTGTTTCCCGGAATGCGAAATTCCTGGGCGTCGGCGATATAACTGCCGACAAGCATCAAAATCAACACTAGAAAATAATTAAAATAGCTTTTCATTTCTTTAAATCTCCTTTTATAAAACTTTTGCCGGCGAACGCGAGCGAAGGCATAATGCTTCAGGCGCGTCCGCCGGAGGATCGCGACGCTCTATTTCGTCCCGCAGAAACCTGTCGGGATTTCAATCGAAACCGGTCCGTAACGGTTATTGCTCGTATCTAGTTCTTCGATCCAAAAACCACTATTGACCTGCATTTCAAATTCGTGCCGGCCGGGCATATACGCCGGATTGTCAATCAGGTAATAGATCGGGATCGTCGCCGTGTAACTGGCGCCCGGACTAAGCGCCGGCAAGCCGAGACCGTTGCCCCAGCCGCTGCCGGTCGCGGCCATCGCGCCGACCAGACCGACATCCGACCGCGCCGAACTCGCGGCGGTGCCAGCGTTTTTGACCTTGACGGTCGCATACAAAACCGGACTCAGCGAACGGCAAACCTCGCCGAGCCTGATTTTCGCCCATTCAATTACCAGATCGGGCTTGCTTTGCGTATTCGGATTAGCC
>JBDTZT010000444.1:0-4334 GCA_040005005.1 Actinomycetota bacterium | reverse complement strand
TGGTGGCAAGTTCCAACTTGATAAAAAAAGTTTACTTTCCGCGTTTGATTATTCCGATCGCAACGGTACTCGCCGGAATCATTGATTTTTTGCTGTCCTTTGGAGTGTTGTTGGTGTTGATGATTTATTACGGAATCACGCCGACAATCAATACGCTTTGGCTGCCGGCTTTTTTATTGCTGACAATCATTGCATCTTTAGCCGTCAGCTTATGGCTCTCGGCGCTTAATGTCGAATACCGCGACATCAAATATGTAATTCCATTTTTGACGCAAATCTGGCTGTTTGCGACCCCAATCGCTTATTCCAGCACTTTATTAAGTGAGCCGTGGCGCACAATCTACGGATTGAATCCAATGGTTGGCGTAGTCGAAGGTTTCCGTTGGGCATTGCTCGGCACCAATACTCAACCCGGAATGATGGCGATTGCCTCTACTGCCGCCGCGCTGATTTTATTAATCAGCGGCGCCTATTACTTTCGCCGGATGGAAAAAACTTTTGCCGATACGATCTAAAATGAGTAACAATTTTCGACAAATTTGTCTTCAGAATATTCGCAAGAATCTAACCGAAGGACGCTGCTTGATAATCGGCGAAGTCGCGCAGACGCACGATGGAAGTCTCGGTCAGGCACACTCTTTTATTGACGCGATTGCCAATGCCGGAGCAGATGCGGTCAAATTTCAGACACATATCGCGGCGGCCGAAAGCACCCCGGACGAACCCTGGCGCATAAAATTTAGTCCGCAAGATGACACCCGTTATAAATATTGGCAGAGAATGGAGTTTTCCAAAGAGCAATGGGCCAAATTAAAAGACCACGCCGACGAACGAGGTTTATTGTTTTTGAGTTCGCCTTTTTCGATGAAGGCAGTTGAACTTTTAGACGAAATCGGAATGCACGTTTGGAAAATCGCGTCCGGAGAAGTCAACAATATTCAGCTTTTAGATCGTATTATTGCCACTAAAAATCCGATTATTTTATCTTCGGGAATGAGCAATTGGCACGAATTAGATAAAGCTGTCGGGCAGGTTCGCAAAGCGGTTAATGCGTTGGCAGTTTTGCAATGCACTTCGGCTTATCCGTGTCCGCCCGAAAAAATCGGACTCAATCTGCTCGAAGTTTTGCAATCGCGCTACAATTGTCCAACCGGTTTGTCCGATCATTCGGGAAATATTTTTGCCGGACTTGCCGCTACCACGCTCGGCGCGGAAGTTTTGGAAGTTCACGTCACTCTGAGCCGCGAAATGTTCGGTCCCGATGTGGCGGTTTCGATTACGACGAGTGAATTGCGCCAACTTGTCGAGGGCGTGCGCTCGATTGAGAAAATGACCGCTAATCCGGTCGAAAAAGAATCGGTTGCAGAGGAGCTTGAACCGCTTCGTCAAATTTTTACAAAAAGTATTTATGCGAGTTCGTTTCTGCCGGCGGGAACGATTCTCGATGCCGAAAATTTACAACTTAAAAAACCCGGAACAGGTATTCCGGCAGCGGAATTGCCCAAACTCATCGGTTTGAAACTGCGCCGCAGTTTGCAATCCGACGAGTTGCTTCTGTTAGAAGATATTGAATTATAAAAACTCTTTTCACCTGGTAAATTATAATTCTATTTCACTCTATCCAAAGTCGGGGTTCCGACAAAAATCATAAAAATTATGCGTAGAAAAGTTTGCGTGGTAATTACGGCACGACCCAGCTACAGCCGTATCAAAACTGCGCTCAAAGCAATTAAGGAAAATCCTGATTTGGAACTCCAAGTCGTGATTGCCGCATCTGCCCTGCTTGACCGTTACGGGACGGCGGTTAATTACATCGAAAATGACGGTTTTGAAATTGCCGCACGGGTGTATATGGTGCTTGAAGGCGAAAATCCGACTTCGATGGCGAAAACCACCGGCATCGGATTGCTCGAACTCGCCACTGTTTTTGACAATCTAAAGCCTGACCTGGTGGTCACAATCGCTGACCGTTACGAAACAATAGCGACGGCAATTGCCGCTTCGTATATGAATATTTCGGTCGCGCATATTCAAGGCGGTGAGGTAACCGGCTCAATTGATGAGAAAGTGCGGCACGCCGTCACGAAACTTTCCGATTTGCATCTTGTTTCGACCAGTTGCGCTGCCGAGCGCGTCGAAAAAATGGGCGAAGCCAGCCACAAGATTTTCGTGACAGGCTGTCCTTCGATTGACCTTGCAGCAGAGATTTTACCCAGTCCGGCACTAGACTTTAATCCGTTTGAAAAATACGGCGGGGTCGGCGATTTGGAACATCTGCTCAACGGCTATTTGGTCGTGATGCAGCATCCTGTGACGACCGAATACAAACTTGCCCGCGAGCAGATTGTGCAAACGCTTGAAGCGGTTCATCAAATTGGTTTGCCGACGCTCTGGTTTTGGTCAAACGTAGATGCCGGCGCGGACGGCACATCGAACGGAATCCGGAGCTTCCGCGAAACCGTCAAACCGCGCAATATGCATTTTTTCAAAAATATGTCGCCGACGGATTTTCTCCGATTGCTCTACAACAGCAAATGTCTGATTGGAAATTCGAGCGCCGGCATCCGCGAATGTTCATTTCTGGGCGTGCCGGTCGTTAATATCGGAACGCGGCAAACAGGACGCGAACGTGGACGCAACGTCATTGATGTTGACCATAATTCAGATGCTATTCAATCGGCAGTGCGCGACCAAATCAAACACGGTCGGTATGAACTGGACAAACTTTATGGCGATGGTAAAGCCGGTGAAAGAATCTCGCAACTGCTCGCTTCGCAACCGCTTGATATTCAAAAAAGATTAGCTTATTAAAATTTTGTTTTTGATTGATGTATGAACACCGTCAGTTTGCATAATTTAGCCAGAAAACTTCCAGTCGTCAGAAGTGCGACTTTCACTTCACCGCCGTATCACGTCGGCTCGGTGCTGGAAAATCGTTTGGGCTTGCAGGTCTGCCGGGTCATCAGCAAACAAATCGTAAAATATTTTCGCCCAAAATTTCTGACCGAAGAAATAAAACAATTTGTCGAAGTTTTAGAGCGGGATGGCGTTTTGGTGATGGAAAATTTTTTAGATTCCGAACAGTTTGATAAGGTTCGTGCCGAGTTTGAAAAAGCAAATGAAGGCATTTCTCTGACGGCGTATAAAAATGCCGAAAATGCTAAACTTTACCGAACGCAATTGCAGGTTTCCAATTCGCCCGAACTTTTCCCTTCAATCCGAAATAATTTTCAGGAAAATCCGTTTTTGGAACAAATCGCCTCAGAAGTAATCAGCAGGCGGATTACGAATAAACCGAACATTTTGCTAGACACTTACCAGAACTTAAACGACAACGGAATTGATAATGACATTGAAAATATTCTCCACGCCGATTTGCATACTCCGACGGTCAAGATGTTTTTTTATCTCAACAAAGTGGATGAAACCAACGGAGCATTTATCTATGCCAAAGGTTCGCACAAATTGACGGCGGCAAGACTGCTTCACGAATATGAACTGAGCATCAGAGAAGCCAAATTAAATCAAGGCTTGCCAATTCCCGAATCCCAGCAAGCGAAGCGTGGAAACCAAATCAGAAATATTATCAGTCCGAAAAATTGGCGCAGAATGAATGTTCAAGAAACTCAAATTTGCGTCGAGCCAAATACGTTGGTGATTACGAACAATATGGGCTTTCATCGGCGCGGCGAATTTACCGGCAGTGAACCCAGAAAAGCATTATTAATCAATTACCGAAATGCGGAAAAGTCGTTTTGGTAAAAACCGCCCGCCACCTCTGATGAATAAATTTACGGTAAAAGAAATTTACATTGTAAATGCTCCCGCGGAAAAACGCCTTTGGTCGAGCCTTATTGTAAATTCTAAAACTAATTGAACAACTAATCGGAAAAGATGAAAGTTTTAGGATTAATTCCGGCACGCGGTGGTTCAAAAGGCGTTCCGCGAAAAAACATTCGGCTTTTGAACGGCAAACCGCTGCTTGCTTACACGGCAGAAACAGCTTTGCAATGCAAAACTTTAGCGCGTGTAATTTTAAGCACCGAAGACGCGGAAATTGCCGATGTCGGCAGAACTTGCGGGCTTGACGTGCCGTTTATGCGACCGTTGGAATTGGCACAAGATTCAACGCCGAGTTTGAATGTCGTACGACACGCTCTGCTGACTTTACAAGCAAATGGCGAAGATTTCGACGCGATTTGTCTTCTGCAGCCAACAAATCCTTTGCGCCGCGCCGATGACATTGACGCTTGCGTTGAGCTTTTGATTCGCACTAAAGCCGATTCCGTAATCAGCGTTCTGCCCGTCCCGCACGAATATAACCCAAAATGGGT
>JBDTZT010000443.1:0-4337 GCA_040005005.1 Actinomycetota bacterium | reverse complement strand
GATGGATACCTTAAAAGATTTTGTTCGATTTATCACACCATCCAATATTGAAGGACTTACTGAATCGCTGAACAAGGCTTGCTATCATATCGAACGACAAGCCAATGCAAAAATTTTATTCTTAGATTTGTCCCTGCAGATACACCGGTTGTTGCACGAACAGAAGGTGATGGAAGCTTAGGTTTACGGTTTACAGTTTACGGTTTACAGTTGGCATGCGTCAGCAACCGTAAACCGTAAACTATAAACCGTAAACTATTTCAAATTTACCGTTGCCGCCAAGTGCTCTGGCCAACCCGCCGCGGGTAATAGGTTTAATCTTCAATCGTTCCGCGGTTTCACTCGAAATAACGGAAATTCCCGAACCTGTGTCCAGAACGAATCTGAGCGGCGCTTTGTTTTTGTTGACCAAAAGTGTGATGATCGGACGATCCCGGACTAATTCAAATGATACGGATGTTTGTTCACCACCGCTCAAATCGTAAAGCGAGGGTTTTCCGCCTAAAAATCGAAGAAAATTGATAAGTCCTTTAATCCGGTCGCGCCTTTCGATGTCGGTTTGCGGCGAAATCTGCAAAAATCGATCATACGCCTCGGCCGCTTCCTTATATTTCTCAGCCCGCGCCGAAACTTGGGCGAGAGCGAAGATATAATCCGGCTCTTCACTATCGAAATAAACCGCCGTCCGAAGGTTGTCTATCGAATCAAAAATGCGGTTTTCGTAAAAGTCCAACATTCCGAGTCCGGCCCACGCCAACGATTCTTTTCGGTTCAAAGTCAATGAACTGATAAGAATCTTGTTCGCCTCCTGAAAATTGCCCGCACTCAAAAGCGTTGCACCTAAAACGGCGAAAGCATACGAATTTTTTGGTTCGGCTTTGGCAATTTCAAAGGATAAATCGTAGGCTTCGAGCAAATGCTTTTGTTTAAGCAAAAGATAGGCAAGTTTTAGCTTGGCGGTTGAATTTTGCGGGTCGCGTTGGATTATTTGGCGAAAAATCTTTTCGGCTTCCGCCACATTTCCTTTTTTGGCCAGTTTTTCCGCCTGTTTGATTAGTTGGCGCGTATCTTCTTCGATTTTCTGAACGTCGTCATTTGTCCAGCCAAGAACGGGCAAACCGATAACGAACAAAACGGTTAGAGTTAAAACCGCTAAACGCTTTGTTTGGAAAGGAAACCGGAAAATACCTGCATCAAGAATTCTAAATTTCATAATTTATAACTCCTTTCCTTAAATTTTTAGTTTTTATTTAAGAATTTCGCCGGTTTTCATTGACCATAAAACCAAATCCAACTCGTCGAAGTCAATTTTGGACAGCAACGCTAAGTTTTTCAACTTTTCTTCAATCGTTAGATACTTCAAACGTGTATTTGGTGGCTTTGGGTCAGCAATTATTTTCAGCTCCGCCAAACTCCGCAAAATATGCTTATCCAAAATGGCGTAATCTTTGAGTCCAATGTTCCGCAAAAAATGACTCGCTTCCTTATAGCCCAAGCCTTTGATGCGTTTTTCCTTGACCAACCAATCGCGTCTTTCCAACGGATTTTCAAAACTCTCCAATTTTTTACGCAACTGCAAGCCGCAGTGTTCCTGCAAAAAATCACGTGAAGCAACGATATAACCGGCGCGGGCGCGCGGATAGCGATGTCGGCCGACGAGTGCGTTCATTAATTCTTCGTGTGTTCCGCTCATCAAAAGCGGTCTCACTGCTTCAATCGAACGAAGTCCCATTTTTGCCGAACAACCGCCCGTAAAAAAGCAAAAAACCATTTCCTCCCAAAGCCGTTCGTCGCTTTCCCATTGCCAAACGGCTTCGAATTCGGCTAAACGAGCGCGAATCTCATCACGTCTTTCGGCATGCGCCTGTATTATTTTTTCAATCGTTAAAGGTTCGGATTCTTTTTTCACAAATCTTAATGTGCGGCTAATTTTATGCTCTTTAAATGGTAATTGCAATGATTTTTTCATAAATCGAAAACTAATTTTTGGAACTTTTCTTGCGCGAAAAGTTGATTGGTTAAGAATTTTTATAAAAAAACTTTTCTTTTTGTAATTTATGATGTATAAGAGAATAGAGTTGCTTCCATAAGAAATTCTAAATACCTGCATCTAATCTTTGACAAAATTCATCAAAGCCAACGTCTTTGCAGCATAACCGAAAAACATTTTTTCGAGCTTGAAAATTAGGATGGTTTTTATGGTATACTGCGAACAGCTTTCCTTGTAAATTTTAGGAAGCCTGCCGCAAGCACCAAAATAAAAGAGAAAAATGATGAAGAGTTTTACCAAAAAAAATGCCTTATGGCTTAGTGTCGCTTTTTTGTTGTGTGCCGGTTCGACGGCGATAAATACTTTCGGACAGGTTTACACCCGTCCGACGACCGTTTCACCAACGCCCAAACCTTTACTTCAAGATATTCAAATTCAATCATCAACCAATCCGAATCCTTCGTCCACGCCTTTAATAACTAAAACGGCCAGCGTCAGTCCGGCTTACCCGATTATTAATGATGTCGCCATTCCGGGTTATTCGGGTATTTTGGTTGAAACTCTGGACGGCAAATCGGTCGTTGACAACTATTCAAATTACGCTTTTAATCCGGCTTCAAATGTAAAAATTGCGACTGCCTACGCGGTGCTGAAAACTTTCGGCCCCGATTATCGTTTTCTGACTAGCGTCTGGACCGATGGACAGATTGACCCGAATACCAGAACGCTTAACGGAAATCTTTATGTTTCGGGACGAGACCCGATGTTTAATCTCGAACACGGAGTTTATCTTTCATATGAACTTAATCGTTTGGGTATCTCGAGCATCAGCGGCGATTTGATTGTGACCGACAATTTCGCGATGAACTACAATATGTCGCCGGTCGCTTCGGGCAATAACTTGGCAGTGACGCTCAATGCCGGAAAACGAAATGCGGCAACTATCAAAGCGTGGCAAAATTATTTGGTGAATTCCGGTAAATACGCGAAGATTACAACGATTCCGTCGGTTTCGCTTTCGGGAAGCGTTTATGTTCAACCGATGCCGAGCAATATTCATCAATTGTTCACGCACGAATCTGCTCCGCTCAGAGAAATTCTCAAAGTTACACTTTGTTATTCAAACAATTTCTTGGCGGAACGCTTAGGCGATATGATTGGCGGCGCATATGCGGTTGCGCGAACAGTTCAACTTAACGCCAATATTCCGCCGCAGGAATTTATTTTGCAAACTTCGAGTGGTCTCGGTATGAACCGGGTGACACCGAAGGCGATGATGAAATTGCTTCGCGCTTTAAGAAGTGATTTGGCGAGATGGAAAATGACTTTTGCCGACATTATGCCGGTCGCGGGAATTGACAAAGGAACGCTCGAAGGACGTTTCGATACGGATTTTTCACGCGGAAGCGTTGTCGGTAAAACCGGAACTCTCGGTAATACTGATAGTGGAGTGAGCGCGTTGTCAGGTGAAATCAGCACTCGCAACGGCACACTTCTTTTTGTTATTTTTAATCAAAGAGGAAGCGTTCCGCGTTTTCGTGCTTTCCAAAACAGCTATGTTTCTTTGATTCAGGGCCAATTCGGCGGCGCAGTTCCGATGGTTTACAATCCGGTTGCGCTCGATGTCCGGCTTGCCAACACACGCATTACTTATCCTGATTCACGCGCCCGGATCAATTAACTGTAATTTCCAATTCTGGAAATTGAAGGAAGCAACGTCAAAATTGCTTCCTTTTTTGCGTTGCAACTTGCCGAAAATAGTTTAATAATTCAAACTTTGTAATTTGCACAAAGCAACACGAAGTTAATGAACGAAATCGAAAAAATTAAAGACCGGACAGAGGAAACTCCCGAACTTTTAGCCCAATCTCTGCCCGCCGAACTAATCGAAGCCGAAAAACCCGTCACAAAACAAACAAGCGTCGCCAAATCAGCCGGAATCGTTTCGATTGCCGTGATGTTTTCGCGTGTTTTGGGTTTGGTGCGCGAACAGGTTTTCGCCTTTTATTTCGGCGCAGGATTTTTGAACGACGCCTATCAGGTCGCTTTTCGGATTCCGAATGTTCTGCGGGATTTATTCGCTGAAGGTGCGTTGTCGGCCGCTTTTGTCAAAGTTTTTACCGATTATCAAATCAACAAAAGTGAAAAAGAAGCGTGGCGACTGGCGAGTTTGGTTTTGAATGCGCTGGCAATTATTTTAAGCATTATTACAATCGTCGGAATTTTATTTTCAGGATATTTCGTCAACTTGATTGCCGACGGATTTTCGCCTGAAAAAGCCGCGCTTGCGACGACCTTAACGCAAATAATGTTTCCGTTCATCCTGCTCGTCGCCCTCGCAGCAGTC
>JBDTZT010000442.1:0-4341 GCA_040005005.1 Actinomycetota bacterium | reverse complement strand
GGACAAACGCGGATTGGGCTGATTTTCGCTGATTTTTTTCTAAATTCCGCTTCAATCTGCGTTTGTCCGCGTCCTATTTTCCTGTTTTTTTTTCGCAACCGCGCAAAGCTGGATTTAAAGTTTAAACTCCGCAGGCAGCACCGAGGATTTTAATTTCAACCGCCTTGTTGCCTTTTATTTCATAAACGGCCGATCCGTTTCCCTCGTAATATTCGCCGTAAACGATGATTTCCATTTTTTTATCACCGTTCAGATCGGCAATCGCGGAAATTTCAAAACGGTTCGGGACACTGAATTCCGAATACTTTTTCACATATTCTTCGGAAATCATAATGTTTCGCGCTTTTCCGGCGACGACTTTTCTCAGCAAAACAAATGAATAATTATTGGCATCGGCGCGCGGCTGAATTTTTCCGCCATATAAACTCGCCGTTAAAAGAACTTCGTCCACACCGTCGCCGTCAAGGTCAACTTTGACGGCTTGTTCGAGCACGGCTTTGGCTTTCGGCAAACCTTTTAAGCGGAGAATGTCCGAAACCACTTTCAAATAAGTTTTGTCGGTTAAACTTATCGGTTTCAGCGGACGCGGAAGCGGATCCCATCGATTGCCGTCGCCGATTGCGACCCCGGTTGAATTTTCCTGTTTTTGATCAAAAGTATAAAAATCGTCGCAAGGGTCACCGGGAGCGTCAATCTTTGCCGTCAATTCAAAGTCTTTCTTGCCGGTTAAACCGTAAACCGAATAATTTATTTCGCCCTTGAGCTTTGCAAAAGTCGTTTTGGCATCCAGATATTTGCCGTTTTCAATGCCGCCGAGCAATCCGCCGACTTTCAAATCGAGAATCGGCACAACTTTTTGCTGAGCATTAACAAACACCGAAAATAAAATCGCTACTAAAATTGTTGTTATAATTTTCACTTTTTCCTCTTTTTACACACCGCAATAATAAGATAAAGCCTCGATTTCCGATGGCTTTCCGGCTTTCATTTCATAAACCTTGAGCCAATTTTCTTCGTAACCGCCAACCTTAACCACAATTTCCATTTTTCCGTCGCCGTTCAAATCGGCAATTCCCGAAATAGAAGGATCGCCGCCGGGTTCGGCATCTTTTTTCGTCATAAAATATCCGTCGACAAAAAGGTTTTTCGCTTTGCCGCCGACTGTTTTTCGGATAATTATAAAAGAATAGGTTCCGACCGTCGGGAATTGATTTGAATCTTCGGCAGTATAATCTGCTTCCAAGATAACTTCTTCGCGTCCGTCGCCATCCAAATCAACGCGAAAGGCTTGGATGATTTTCGCGGGACTCTTCGGCAATCCGCGAAGTCGTAAAACATCCTTGACCGACTTTTTATAAGTTGCGTCGGTGAAGCTAACCTTTTTCGGCTGACGCGGAAAGACTTCCCAATCGGCATTCGCCCCAAGCGCAAAATTTGCGGTAACTTTTAATTGCGGCTTGAAATAATAACTATCGAAACACGTAACGGAATCTGCTTTGATTTCGCCTAGCAAATATTCGCCTTTTTTACCGCTTTCAAAATTAAAAAGCGAATATTTTTCAGTGCCTTTTAATTTGCCGAAGGTTGTTTTCGCGTTTAGCCATTTGCCGTTTCCGACGCCGCCGAGCAAATTTCCGTGTTCGATGGTTGAATCTGCCGGATTATCTCCGTCATCAAAAAAAACAATCGGCACAACCGTTTTTTGCGCCGCAACGAGAACCGAAAAGCTCAATAAAACCAAACATATTGCGAAAATTTGCGCCGGATTCTGTTTCATAGATTTATTTGTCGTCCTGAAAGAAAAAAAGAAACCGCTAAAAAATATTTTTCCCATAAACTTTTGATTTTCCAAGGCTTGACTACCCTTGATTTTCTATTATTTTGCCAGAAAACAGAAGCCCGCACGGCAGAGCAGTTTTTCTGGCGTCACGCGCCCTGCTGTGCAGGCTTCTGCCAAAAGCGATACGCGAAATAAGTAATCAAACCGATTGCTGCCATAATCAGCATTACCAGACCTTCCTTTTTGTAATCAACTTGCGTGAGCAGCCAGATTATTAAAAGCAAAGACAAAACCGCCGCCGTAATGCCGAACGGCGCAGTAAATTTGGCGGGCGGCGCATCTTTTCTTGCACGGAAAACAGGCAGGGAGGCGCAGGTTGCGGCGTAAACGAGCAGCCGCGTGATTGTCGCAATCGTCAACGCCGTAACAAAAGAAGTTTGAATCGTGAAAATGAAAATGACGGTTGAAGTCAGAATAATCGAAACGTAAGGCGTTTTAAATTTCGCGTGCGTTTTTGCCAAAATTTGCGGCAATTCCTTTTGCTCAGCCATCGCAAACGGAATCCGCGACGAGGCCAGGTAACCGCCGTTAAGATTTCCCAACACCGAAACGACTGCCCCAACGGCGATAAATGCCGCGCCGAAACTTCCCATAAATTTGCCTGCCGCGTCTGCCAGAGGCGTTTTCGAATCAGTCAATTCAGGCAGAGTTCCGATTGAAACGACCTGAATTATAATGAAAAGAACAGTGCAAAAAGCGAGTGCCGACAGCAAAGCGAACGGCACATTTTTCTGCGGGTCTTTTGTTTCACCCGCCGGAATGACGGCGGCTTCGAATCCGACGAATGCGTAAATCAAAATCAGAATCGCTTCGGAAAATTTGCCGTTCGCGGGCAGTTCCGCAAAATTAAAATTCGCGGGTTGGATAAAAAACACGCCGATTGCCGCGAAAATCAAAAGCGGAATTAGCTTTCCGACCGTAAAAATATTCGTCATTAACGAAGATTCGCGAACGCCTAAAAAATTGACGATTGAAATCAGCAAAATAACTGCACTGACGATAAAATATCGCCAAAAACCTTCGTTCGCCGCCGGAAAAAAGAAACCGATATAAATCAAAAGCGCATTGCAGTTCGTCGCAAAAGTCGTTACGCGGACAATCCAGTAAAGCCAGCCGACCTCAAAACCGACCGCCGAACCGAATGCTTCCCGAGCATAGAGATACATTCCGCCCGTCGCTTCAAAACGGCTCGAAACTTCGGCAAAACACACGACGATCAGCCCGACGATCACCGCACAGGCAACAAACGCAAATAAACTGTAAGTGCCGATCAAGCCCGTAATCTTCGACGGAAGCAAAAAAATCCCCGTGCCGATAACTGTATTGATCGCAATCGCCGTCAAATCCCAGCGGTTGATGCCGCGAACGAGTTTTTCCTGCGTGTTTTGTATTTCTTCCATTGATATTTTCTAAGACTTTTCCGTTTTTTTAATTGAAATATTATAAAAATCGGTCAAAAAGTTTGTATGAAAAATACTTTTACCGCTTTACGAGGTTTGAAAATGCGCCCGAACTTTTTTGTTGACCGCTTTTCGTTTATACTCTGAAAAACTACTTTCCGCAAAGACTTTCAGAGGAAAATTTAATGAAAAAATTTATTGCCGCGCTTTTTTGTCTGGTCGCTTTTTGTCTGTTTTGCGCTTCGGCGGACGCGCAGAAAAAGAATAATAAGACACCGAAACTGTTAATAGATAAAGGGCAATCAATTCCAACTCTTCTATATAAATCGCCCGCGCTTCAGTCGCTTCTTGATGCGGCGGTTAGTGAAACGCTCGAAAAGTTTAAAGATAAAAACTTAAAAGCTGAAAATGTCGCCGCCACTTTGATTGATCTGCGCGATCCGAACAGTTTTAATACGGCAAGCGTCCGCGGTGAAGAAAAAATCTATCCGGCGTCGGTCGTCAAATTGTTCTATATGAACGCGCTCGAGCGCTGGCTCGAAGACGGTCGCGTCAAAATGTCGCCCGAACTCGAACGCGGTCTGCACGATATGATCGTTGATTCGTCAAACGAAGCGACGCAGTATATTTTGGACGTTCTGACGGGAACATCGAGCGGCGCGGAACTGCCCGCAAAAGATTTTGAAAAATGGGCGTTCAAGCGCAATATCGTCAACCGTTTTTACGCGGCGCTGGGATTTCAAAATATCAACGTCAATCAAAAAACCTTTTGCGAAGACGCTTACGGAATCGAACAGCAGTTTCGCGGCTACAAAGGCGAAAACCGCAATATGCTGACGACCAACGCAACGGCGCGGCTGCTCGCGGAAATCGTTCTCGGCAAAACCAATACGCCCGAACGCACAAAGCTGATGATGGATTTGCTGAAACGCGACTTTAGCGGAACCACCAAAGACGCGGACGACCAGGCGCACGGATTTACCGGAATCGCGCTGATCAACAAAGGCTTGAAAGACGCGCGGCTTTGGTCGAAAGCGGGCTGGACATCAAAGACGCGCCACGATGCCGCGTATATCGAAACGCCCGACGGTTTGAAATTCG
>JBDTZT010000441.1:0-4347 GCA_040005005.1 Actinomycetota bacterium | reverse complement strand
AATACGGGTGAATCGCCCATTTTCCCGGCGGCAGCGTTCGCAGTTGAATGCCTTTCACGCCGCCCTGTTTGATAAACGCAATCGGGTCTTGAAAATTATTGTGCGCGTTCTGTGCGCGGTCGGGCGCGAAAATCGAGCCGGTCTGCATCGGTTCGCCGTCAATCGCTTCGATCACGCCGAGTTCGTCCGCGCCGATTTCGACGAGCGGAACTTTTTGAATGACGCGTTCAATCGGATATAAAACGACATGAAGTCCGGGCTTCAAAACATCGGCTTGAATACCGATTTCACCGTCGGTCGCGACGACGCGCCCTTGCGCCATTTTTTTGCCCCAGTAACGACGCTCTTTAATGCCGACTTCGGTTGCGCCGACATTAACCAAAATGCGCGTAATTATATACCAGACGATGCCGAGCGCAACAAGTGCAACAGCAATCACAAAGATTAGAAAAATTGAATTTTGATTCATTTTAATTTCCTCAAGAAAAATTTACGGAATTGAAAAACACAGAAAGTTAGCTGTTTTTTCACGCTCCTTTTAATTATTTTCCTCTGACTGCGAGCGTAGATTTTCGATTTCTCCTTTTAACCAAAAAATCGCGCCCGAAGTTCTTTCCTGTTGGGGAAGAATTCGGAAATGACTGTCCAACAAAGCAGCCAAATCTTTCGCCTTCAAACTTTCTATCCGGTTTTCCCGCCAAAGTTTTATCACATTTTCCGAAATTTCGCTAAATGTTTTTGCATTTTCGCTCTGCGAAGCCAGAAAGAGTAGTTCAATTGTCTTCTTTCGGTCAGGCGAAGCACGCCAAATTTTTTCAAACTCGGAAACTTTTTCGATTTTTTCAACTAAAATCCGACGCGCTTCCTCCGCTTTTTTTGCTTCGATTTGCAATTTTTCTGCTTGTTCAAACGCATAAATCTCGTCTACTGTCGGCTGAAAAAGCGGACGGAAATTTTCGGCGGAAAGATTTTTCGGCGGATTTTGTTCTAAAAGGTTGGAGTTTCGCCGCTTGACAGATATGGCCAGCACCGCGACAGCCGATAAAACGACCAAAATTATAAAAAGGAAGAGCATTTTTTGCCCAAGCAGGTGCTTCGGACTTTTCTAAAACCATCTTCCGAGCGTTGCTTTTGTAATTAGATTATACACCGAATTATAAAAAAGGTTTAAATTTCTTTAACGATTGATTCGCCGCTTGAAAAATCTCCGCTCGTCCATTGCCATTGTTCATAAAACCGGACAACCGAATTACACGGATTGAAAAGAATTAATCTGTGAAATCCGTATAATACGCTGTTTCAAAAATCTTCCTCGTCGTAATCTCTCGAAGCAATTTCACGCATTTTATTGCTCACCAAATCGTAGGAAAAGCCTTGCCGCAACAGATAATCGTAAAACTTTTTCGCGTCTTCGCGGGTTTCGGGTTTGCCTTTGAGGCGTAATCTTTTGGTAATGGCGCGTTCGATGATTTCTTCTTCGGGCGTTTCTTCCAACGCTTTTTCGATGGCTTCTTCGACGGTTTCTTTGTCGAGCTTTTTCAGCGCGAGCTTTTGTTTCAAAACACGTTTCCCGACCGGTTTTTGGCGAATTTGCGAGGCGGCGAAACTCTTTGCAAACTGCGCGTCGTTGAGATAATTGTAGTCCTTTAGTTTGTCTAAAACAGAGTCAACGATTTCCGCGTTCGTCCACTCTTTTTCAAGCAGTCGTTCGCGTAATTCTTTAACTGAGCGCGGTTTGTAGGTTAGCAGATTGACGGCGCGGTCAAATGTTTTTTGGCGCGATTTTTCTGCGTCTTTGATGATGCGTTCTTTATCTTCTTTGAGTTCTGATCTTTTGCGCCACATATCATAATTTTAGTCTTTAGGACGCACAAATCAAAATGTGAGGTTTGAGCAAAAAGACTTAATTTTCATAAACTTGAAGATATGTTAAAAGAACAACTAAGGATCCACGAAAATTTTGGCTCTGCACACCTTGACGTGCCGCGCAATGTTTTGGTTTATTTGCCGCCCGGTTATGGCGAAAACTCCGAACATCGGTATCCGGTTTTATATATGCACGACGGACAAAATTTGATTAATCCTGAAGATGCTTTCGGCGGAATTGTCTGGGGCGTGGATGAAACCGCGCAAAATCTGATTCTTTCGGGCGAAATCGAACCGCTGATTATCGTCGGGATTTACAATGCGGGCGGAAAGCGAATTGATGAATACACGCCGGTCAAAAGTGAAACGGGCAGAATGCGCGGACACGGCGGCAAAGCCGACAATTACGGGCGAATGATCATTGAAGAACTGAAACCTTTTATTGACAAAGAATATCTGACTAAACCGGAGCGCGAATTTACAGGCTTAGGCGGTTCCAGTTTGGGCGGTTTGGTTTCGCTTCATCTGGGTTTCAAGCGTCCCGACATTTTCAGCCGGTTAGCGGTTTTGTCGCCGGCGGTTTGGTGGGCAAACAACCAGATAATCCGCGAAGTGGCGGAAACGGGCGAGCGTCTGCCGCTTCGCATCTGGCTCGACATCGGTAAACGCGAAGGTTCGCGCATCAAACATCAAGTTCGCGCACTAAAGGAAATTTTGCTTGCCAATGGCTGGCAGAATAATCTTGATTTTGCCTATTACGAAATTCCCGAAGCACGCCACGAAGAATCGGCTTGGGCAGCGCGTTTCGGGGAAGTTTTGAAATTTTTGTACCCGCCGATGCTTTAAAGTAAAATGGACGGAATTTTAATCATTGACAAACCCGCCGGAATCACTTCGCACGATGTTGTCGCGCGTTGCCGCCGAATCTTGAAAACAAAACGCATCGGACACACGGGAACGCTTGATCCGTTTGCCACCGGCGTGATGGTGATTCTGGTCGGCAAAGCCACACGGCTCGCCCAATTTCTGGACAAAGATGCGAAGGAATATGAAGCGATTGTCCGATTCGGATTTGAAACCGACACGGGCGACCGAACGGGTGAATTACGAATCACTAATTACGAATTACGCGATATTTCAATTGAAGAAATTGAAGAAATTTTACCGGATTTTCGCGGCGAAATTCGGCAAATGCCGCCAATGTTTTCAGCGAAAAAGATTGACGGCCGAAAACTTTACGAGCTGGCGCGAAAAGGCATCGAGATTGAACGAAAACCTGTCCGGATTACGAATTACGAATTACGAATTACAAATTACAAAGCCGCAAAAAAGATGAGCGAGTTTGGACTTTGGACTTTGGACTTTGGACTTAAAGTTTTGTGCTCGGCCGGAACTTACATCCGCGTTTTAGCGGAAGATATCGGGAAGAAATTAGAAATTGGCGCACATCTGGCGGAACTTCGCCGGACAAAAGCGGGAAAATTCGGCATTGAAAAATCCGTCACGCTTGAAAAACTGGAAGAAATTGTCGCGGAAAATAAACTCGGCGAAGTTTTAATATCAACGAACGAAGCGGTTTCGCATCTGACAGAGATAAAACTTTCGTCTGAAGAAGTTGCCAAAATCAAAAACGGCGTAAAATTGAGCAGAGTCTCGGGCGATTTAAATGACGATGAGTTTTTACGTTTGACTGAAGCCGGAAATCTTTTAGCGATCGGGTTTTACAACAAAGCGGAAAAAACTGTTCAACCAAAACTCGTTTTAGTGTAAAATGAAGGCAAATTAGAGGAAAATGAAGATGAAAACAAAACATTTGGCTTTGGGAGTCGGCGGCGCAATCGGCGCTTTGGTGGCGGTGAAAATGTTGACGCGGGCGGAAACGGTTGATTGGCGCGATGTTTCCGATAAGGTCATTCACGCGGAAAATTCGCATTTTGTCGAGATTGACGGCGCGACGGTTCATTATCAAAAATTCGGCGACATCAGCAATCCAACGCTGCTTTTGATTCACGGCTACACGGCTTCCGCGTATGTTTGGAAAACGGTTGCGCCTGCCTTGGCCGACGAAGGTTTTCACGTTGTCGCGGTTGATCTGATCGGCTTCGGTTATTCGGATAAACCGGCGTGGTTTGACTACAAAATCACGTCGCAGGCGCGGATGATCGCGCGTTTTATGGACCGGCTCGGCATCGACCGCGCGGTGATCGTCGGCAGTTCTTACGGCGGCGCAATCGCGTTGACGCTGGCGCTCGATTATTCCGAACGAGTCGAAAAACTCGTTCTGGTTGATGCGGTGATCAACGACAAGCCGACCAATCATCCGATTTTGAAACTGGCGCGCATTCCGGGTGTCGGCGAATTGCTCACGCCTTTTCTGGTTGATTCAAAACGCTTTATGAAGATTCGGATGCAAGGCACGCTCGCGCCCGTAAATCATCATTTGATCACGAAAGATCGCATCGAATCAATTATTCGCCCGCT
>JBDTZT010000440.1:0-4351 GCA_040005005.1 Actinomycetota bacterium | reverse complement strand
ACAGTTCCCGAATCATTGTAAGACAAAACCGAATGTTCTGCCGCATAATTTCGGCGAATGTTCTCAGTTTTTGAAAGACCGCTACGCGGCGCATCAAATTCACCCGCGTCAATGATTGAATCTTCGTCGTCAATCAAATTCGTTCCTTTATTAACTGTTTCTTTTTTCTCCGTTTTAAGAGGCTTCGGCATTGCCGGAAAATCGTCGGGCTGTTCCCATTCAACCAAAACGGCTTCCTTGGTAATGTGAATGTCCGAATTCCCGGCTGTTTCATAAAACACCGTATTTGTTCGAGCTTCGGGCACGTTTTCGGGCAATAGATTTCCGATTATGGTTTCAATCGGCGGAAGTTTCGTGGTTGTAAAATCGTCAAAAGCCTTGACGGATAAAACGGTCTTTTCCGCAATCGCTCGAGTTTCGAATGCAACCGGATTTTCGGTGACCGGCTGATTTACCATCAGTACCGAGTTTTCAATAACCGTTTTACTTTCAACTACAGCCGGATTTTCAATCTTTGGCGTCGGTGAAAAGACAATCGCGGTTTTATCCATTGCGGCGGGATAGGACATCGCGGGCGGCGGAGTCGGCGAATGTGTCGCAAGCTGTTCGATATGGCGGATACGTCTGACAAAAGCATTGGCGGTTTTCAGCCTGAGCCGGGTCATTTTTTGGAGCGCGTCGGTCAAAGTATGTGTGAGCAGCATTCTGATGTCGAAATTGTGAATTGCCACGGGCGGCGGCACCTCATTGATTTGCTTATTGATGAGCGTGTCCGAATCGAGCGCGGCAAACGGCGGCTGTCCGGCGAGTGCTTCATACAATACAATGCCCAACGCGTAAATATCAGTCTGCGCGTCAACTGTCTGCGCGGCGCATTGTTCGGGCGAAAAATATCTGAAAGAATTTAAATTCGGCTCGTTGTTGGAATTAATGGTTTTCTGACGAATACCGCCGAAATCAATGTTTTGAATCTTTACCAAAAAGCGATTTGCCGCGTCCGCCGTTAAAATTATATTTTCGGGACAGATATTTCTGTGCAGAACATTGACCGCGTGAATTGCTTCCAAACCTTCCGCCGCTTGCCTGGTAATCGTCAGCGCGGTAACTTCCGAGGGCGCACCGACATTTTCCAGACAATCACGCAAAGTCTGGGCTGCCGGAAATTCCGTGACAACGTATAAAGAACCGTCCGCTAATGCGCCCGATTCGTAAACGCGGGCAACATTCGGATGAATTATGGCGGAAAGCGATTGCGTTTCGCGCAAGAATTGTTTGCTCAGGTTTTCGTCAAACAATTCGGGCGCAAGTATTTTGATCAGATAAATTTTATTGAGAATAGTATTGACGGCGCGGTAAGTTTCGCCGGACGGGGAAGATTCAAGCAAAAATTCAAGCCGATAATTGGCAATTATTTCGCAGTTTTCTGACCGCGCTTTCGTTAAAGGCTCGTGATTTATTTCAGAACAGGAGAAAACGGAATTCTCATAACATCGCTGACAAACGGGACAAACTTTCATTTACTACTTAACCTCCTGTGAACAATCGCTGATCTACTTTAATTTTTCACCGCATAATGGTTCAGTTCTGATTCACGCGACAAAGGGAAAGTTGTTTTGAAAATTACGCGGCAAAAGCCTTTTTTAAACCACAAAACTTCGCAATCGGCTTTTACAATTCAAATTGTTGTCAAATTTCTTCGGAAACGGGGAAAGTGTTCACCGTCTTAAATTTTGTCAGTCGCTATGTTATTAGCTACTATTTTGCTGCCGTTTAGTCAAGATTTTTAATTGGAGCACGAGCATCTCTGTCCGCGCTCCAATTATTACAAAAGGATTACTTTGACTGGCGCGTTTTCGGTTTAAGATAGATGGCCTAGGAGAATTTTATGAATATCGCCGTGAAGATCAGTCTTTTGTCGTCAGGTCTTTTTCTGATGTTGGGAATGTTGACGGGTATTTTGAAATATCGCGGAATGATGCAGAGCGCAACGCATACTGCGCCGGTTTATATAGATATTGCCCACCGCACCGCGCTTTTATACAGTTTTGCGATGCTCGTCGCCGCCAAACTTCTCGAATACAACCCGTATTCCGTGACGATTCAAACCGCCGCCGCCGGTTTGATGATTACATTCTTTGCGCTAACCTTTGCCGGACATCTTACTCACGGCTTAAAAAACGACACCGACAACCTTTTCCGCGAACGCAATTTCTCGACGACGTGGTTTATGTATCTGCTCATTCCAGCGCACATTATCGGCTTGTCAATCATCCTTTGGGGCTTTGTTTCGACGCAGTTTTTAGGTGTCAAATAACACGAAGATTTAACTAACCGCTTGCCTTATTTTCTTCGTGTTTTGCCATATATTGATTTTTGAATAAATTTTCCGCGCAACAAGCTGACGCGGTTTTAAATCGGAAGTTCCATAGCTAGCTAAAGGGAATTAAACCTATAAGGAACGATTAAAATTCTAAAAATTATTCATCTAATTCGCGGGCCGCAATCTTTATCCCAAAATCACGCTAAGAATTAAAATGTTCGCTATTTAATCGTAAATTGATTTTTTCCCGCCTAAAATGCCGGAAATATGCTAAACTGTCCATATGGTATATAGTCCTTTAGCTATCAAACGTCGCAATGTGCTGGGCGATATTTATAATATGTGCGAAATGGTTGAAAATGTTCCTGTCTTTCTGGAAAACCAGTTGGAAGAACAAATCGGTTTTGCCGATGAAAGTCTGGGACATTATGCCGACGCGTTTCTTTTTCATCTGCCCGAAGATATTTGCAAAAAGCTCTCGACCGGTCATTACAATTACGCTTTTGATTACGAAGTTTTAGAGAACGACATCACTAATAATAAACAGAAACGCATCAAGCTCAACCACATCTTGCTCGTCGGCAGAAAAATCCGCGTCGGTTAATTCAGTTTCTCCCGTAAATCTATTTAACGTCACTCCGAAACAATCCGGAAATCTTCAAGTCAGTAAACGTGTCAATGTGCGTCCGCAAATTTTGGGGGCGGCTTCCGCATCAATCGAAAAATGGAACAAAATTTGCTGAACAAAATTTGATTGTTCTATTTTAAGACACAAATTTATATCGAACCGAAGGAAGAAAATTTATGACGGAAAACAGAAAGGAAACTATCGAAAAATTAAACGCATTAATCAAAGAAATTCGCATTGCGATGCTGACGACGAACGACGGTGGAATGCTGCGTTCGCGTCCAATGGCGACGCAGGATACGGATTTTGACGGCATATTATGGTTTTTTACAAGCCAGCAAACACACAAGGCGGAAGAAATCAAACTGGACAACCGCGTCAACGCCAGCTATGCCGATCCTGACGATAATCGTTTTATTTCGATGTCGGGAACAGCCGAACTGGTAGATGACCGCGAAAAAATTGAAGAACTTTGGAGTCCGGCCTATCAAGCCTGGTTTCCGAAAGGTTTGGATGACCCGAATATAATTTTGCTGAAAGTGAACGTCGAACAAGCCGAATATTGGGACGCCACGTCGAGTTCGCTGGTCGAGGCTTTCGGTTTATTAAAATCTTTGGTAACGGGTGAACGGGCCAACAGCGGCGATCACGTCATGATGAGTTTGTCATAAAACAAAAAAGCGCAAACAGAACTTTTCTGGAAAATTTTACGTGAATAATGGATAATGAAACGAAAGTTTCGTTATCCATTTTCAATTTCGGAGAAAATTTATGAAAAAATTTTGCCTGACATTTTTTATCGCTATCGCTTTTTGTCTGGCGGTTTCGGCGCAAAATTATACGATTCAGCAATATTTGAATATTCGTTCGGCAAGTTCGCCCAGTCTTTCGCCTGACGGAAAACGCCTGTTTTATCTGACGAACGTGACGGGAACATCGCAGATTTGGATGATTGATTTGCCGTCGGGCACGCCAAAACAAATCACGAATTACGAAGATAATATTTCGTTTGTCAAATTTTCACCGAAAGGCGATAGCGCGGTTTTCGGCAAAGCCAAAGGCGGCGACGAAAACACGCAATTCTTTTGGATGAAGCCTGACGGCACCGGCATTAAAGAATTAACTGCAAGTCCGAAGGTTCGTTATAATTTCGGCGATTGGTCGGAAGACGGCACGCGAATTTATTACGCTTCAAACAAACGCAATCCGCAGTTTTTCGATATTTACGCGATGGACACGGCGAGCGGCCAAGAAGAATTGCTGTACAATCAGGACGGCAACAACGATTTTGCCGCCGCCGATGCTTTCGGCCGAAAGATCGTCGTTTCGCGTTCGGGGACGCAGCTGAGTCTTGACAACAATCTTTATCTCGTTGACGCCCAGAGCAAAAAGGAAACGCTTCT
>JBDTZT010000439.1:0-4361 GCA_040005005.1 Actinomycetota bacterium | reverse complement strand
CCGAACATATCAAGAAAAAATTGCCGAGTATGTATCACCAGTTCAAACAACTCGCGGATCTCGACATTACCGAGGTTCCGATGGAAGTCGGACCGACGACGCACTACATTATGGGCGGAATCCGCGTTGACGGCGAAAGCCAGGCCTCGACCTTGCCCGGACTTTTTGCGGCCGGAGAATGTGCCGCCGGAATCAACGGCGCCAATCGTCTGGGCGGAAATTCGCTTTCCGATTTAATCGTTTTCGGCAAACGCGCCGGTGAATACGCTGCGAAATTCGCCCGGGAAAACTCTCACGGCACGATCAATAACGGGCAAATCGCGCAAACCGTGAAATGGGCACTCCAGCCTTTTGAAAAACAGGACGGCGAAAATCCTTTTGCGCTGCAGCACGCGCTTCAGGATTTAATGCAGGATTTGGTCGGCATCGTCCGCACCGAAGACGAAATGCAGCGCGCTCTGGTCGGTGTCAGAGACTTGAAAAAACGTCTGCGAAACGCGAGCGCGACGGGCAATATTGATTTTAATCCAAGTTGGCATACATCGCTCGATATGCTCAATTTGCTGAATGTTTCGGAAGCTATTACATTGGCGGCAATCGAACGCAAAGAAAGCCGCGGCGGACATTTCCGCGATGATTTTCCAAATAAAGGCGCGGAATTCGGCAAGATAAATTTTTCAATCAAAAAAGGTCAGGATAGCGAAATGGAAATCAAATCCATTCCGATTACCGAAATGCCGGATGAATTAAAACAAATTATCGAAGAAATGGGTTAGAAAACCAAAAATTAAATTCGTATTTTTTTGTGTCATAATTGAGCCATGAAAGTTATCAACATAGACAAGGAAATTTTGGGTGGAACTCCTGTTTTTAACGGAACGCGTGTTCCCATCAAAAATCTGTTCGATTATTTGGAAACAGGTGATTCGATTGATGAATTTTTAGAAGATTTCCCCTCGGTCAAACGCGAACAAATTATCAAACTTTTAGAGTTTTCTGAACAAATAATGATTAAATCTACCGAAATACTGAATGAAAATTTTGCTTGACGAATGTGTTACAAAGAAATTGAAACCGCATTTAGCTGAATTTGAGGTTAAAACCGTTGTTGAAATGAACTGGAGCGGTTTGAAAAATGGTCGTTTGATGAGCGTGGCGATTGAAGAAAAGTTTGATATTTTGCTGACCATTGATAAAAACATCGAGCATCAACAAAATATTAACAAATATGATATTTCTGTAGTTGTTCTTGATGTTGAAAAAAGCAAAATAGAGTTTTTGCTTGAACTTTTACCGCAATTCAAAGAACGAGTTGATGAATACGAAAAAGGTAAGGTTTATTTGATAGAAAAGTTGAAATTGGATTCTAATTTAGAACACTAGGAAGAACGATAAATGGCAAATGCGACATTTAAAATCTGGCGCGGCAACAGCGATGGCGGAGAATTCAAATCTTACGATACCGAAATTTCCGAAGGAATGGTGGTCCTCGACGCGGTTTTGCAGATTCAGGGCGAACAAGCCGGCGATTTGGCGTGCCGTTGGAATTGCAAGGCGGGAAAATGCGGTTCGTGTTCGGCGGAGATCAACGGCAATCCGAAATTGATGTGTATGACGCGGATGAACACATTGCCGCTCGAAGTACCGATCTCGGTCGAACCGATGAAGGCGTTTCCGCTTAAAAAAGATTTGGTGACGGACGTTTCGTGGAATTACGAGGTCAAGAAACGCATCAAAAAATTCAAACCGCGCGAGCCCGACGCGCCTGATGGAACCTGGCGAATGGCGCAGGAAGACATTGACCGCGTGCAGGAATTCCGCAAATGTATCGAATGTTTTTTGTGTCAGGACGTTTGCCACGTTTTGCGCGACCATCATAAACACGAAGAATTTATCGGACCAAGGTTTTTGGTCTATGCGGCGGCACTTGAGATGCATCCGCTCGATACCGAAAATCGTTTGCAGGACTTGAAGGACGAATCGAATATCGGTTACTGCAACATTACAAAATGCTGCACAAAGGTTTGTCCCGAAGGAATTACGATTACCGACAACGCGATTATTCCGCTAAAGGAGCGCGTCGTTGACGAATTTTACGACCCGATTACGAAATTTTTGAAACTGTTTCGGAAGAAATAAAATAATGATGAATGATGAATGGTGAATGATGAATTAAAATCTTGCATTCACCATTCATCATTCACCGTTCACCATTAAAAGATATGTTTGAACTGAAATCTTTGCACAAAGAAGCCGTCGGGGCAGCACTCGAAAAGGCGAAACATTATCGGCTGCTCAATGAACCGGGCGCGGCACAGAGTATCTGTCTCGATATTTTGCAGGTCGAGCCGGACAATCAAGACGCATTGGTGACGATTGTGCTGGCGATAAGCGACCGCTTCGGCACTGATTACGCTATCGGCGATTCGCAAATCAAAAATTATCTTGACCAACTTTCCGATGACTACGAACGCGCCTATTATACCGGAATCGTCTATGAACGCCGCGCCAAAGCCGTTCTCAAACGCAATACGCACGGCTCGGAATCAACCGCGTTCGAGTTTTTCGTGCAAGCAATGAATTGGTTTGAAAAAGCCGAAGCCGTGCGTCCGACCGGAAATGATGACGCGATTCTGCGTTGGAACGGCTGTGCGCGCATCATTATGAGCAACAAACTCGAACCGCGTGAGATGGCCAATGATTTTATCGAATGAGTTGCGCTAGAAAAGCAGGCAAGTATCGTTAAAAAATAAAATCGCAAAATACTTTAACCCGCCGATTAGTTTTTCAAACAGAGTTTAAGATGAATTTTAAAACTGCCTCAACCATAATTTTATTGCTTGCCTTTTTTGGACATTCCGCGACATTTGTCTATTCACAAACCAAATCAATTTTGCAGCTTGCCGATGAATACTCGCTTGTCTTACGCGAATACGAAAAACAAACTTCCCGCCGTTCGGTTGAAAGCGTTGTCAGGAAAGGCCAGGTTGTCGGCCAACAATTAGAAGAGTTGGAAGCCTTGAGCGAAACCGATTATGCTTTACTCGAAAAGAAAATGAAGGGATTTACGGTTAATCGCGATGAAATTGTTTACATCAACCCTGATTTGAAGTTTTTCGCCGAGCTTTCCAAAACACACGGAACAAACGCCGATATTGCATTTTTTGCTCTGATGCGGCAGATCAAACCGGAAAATGTGTGGGCGGCATATATCGAACCGCAAACCGATTATTCAGGCTGCACAATCTACGGCAAAGGATTGCTGACAAATCTTTACGGCCGGGCGGTGCAATTCAAAAAAAATTATCCGAAAGCATACACCAGCGATATTGCTGAAGAAATAAACAAAATCCTCGAAGAATTTCCGGTCAGCCGCTGCGCCTGCGGCAACCGCGAAAGCGTTCTTAAAGAATACCGTCTGTTTATCAAAAAATTTCCGAAAGATAAAAATACGCCGCAAATTAAAAAAAGACTGACAATTATTGAAAAGAAAAAAGATTTCAGATTCAATTGCCAGTCCGGTTAAATTTACTGCTTCACCGAAAAACTCGCTAACTGCATTAAAACCCACCCATTCGGATCAATTTCGTATTTCGCGTCTTGCGCAAGCGTAATAGTTGCGGTTCCGTTCGGCATCTCAACCCGTTTCGTTTCGACGCCGACTTTTACTTCAATGGGCATTGGAAACGGCATATTGTTTGGTGTTTCCCAACGCATAACCAATTGATTCGCCTTTTTTTCCGCAATCAATTTCGGCAGCGCCGGCTGTCTTAGATAAAGCTCAAAAAACCAATCCAGTTTTTTGCCCGATTCCTTTTCGGCAATCCTTAAAAAATCGTCGGTCGTCCCGAAATGAAACTGTTTGCCGTTGGTAATTTTCTCCATCGCAGCGGTCGGATACGTCATTTTCCGCAAAGACTTAAAAAACGCGTCATCGCCGATGTAATAGCGTAAAGCGTTTAAAATCAACGCGCCTTTACCATAAATGTCGCCGTCGCTTTTTGTGTAATCGGGCGGCAGCATATAGATTTGTGTCGTCGTTTGCGCTTCGCGCGGCGCAACCGGTTTAAGGTTGTGCATATTTTTATAACGCGCCTTCATCGCTTTGAAATATGCCTCTTTGCCTTTCGTCGTTTCGATATAAAACGTATCCATGAACGATTCAAATCCTTCGTGAATCCAGAAATCGTTCCAATCGGGCGCGGTCACGAGATTGGCCCACCATTCGTGTCCGAATTCGTGAAACAAAAGCCAATCGTCGCCTTCAGGGCTGTATTTAAAGCCGTTGCCGTAAGCTGTGATGGTTTGATGTTCCATTCCGAGATGCGGCGTTTCGGCGATGCCGATTTTGTCGGCGCGAA
>JBDTZT010000438.1:0-4370 GCA_040005005.1 Actinomycetota bacterium | reverse complement strand
GTAGCTTGCAAACATAATTGCTCAAACTTGCAAACATCCGCATTTTGAACTCAAATTATTTGCAACTATAAATTTCGGCAAACTCAAATTAACTGCAAATGAACTCAAATTATCTGCACCCAGCTTGCAATCATAATTTTCAAACTCACATTATCTGCAACTATAAATCTTGTTAAAACTCTCTGCTTTTGGCTCAAAGAGGAAGTCCTGCCGCCAGCATCTGATCCTGCAATTCCCGCATTCTTGATGGTTCAAGCTGACCGCGAAAGAGAGCGCGAATTTCGGTCGGTTTTGCTCCGAATTGCTCGGCGAGAGTTTTTACACTATAGCCGTTTCTGGTGAGCGTCGGCTCCAAATCGTCAAGTTGTTTCGATAAGACCGATTCGACAACCGTTGATGTGACAGGCTTTTCGCCGGCTTGATACGCCGCCTCGAACGCCAATGTTAAATGCTGTTCGATTTGCAGCGGCGTTTTCAGACGCGCGACAATCAATTCCATCGCGGCGGGTTCAAGCACGTCAGAAATTTCAGCTCCCTCCGAGGTACAGGCTTTCATTAACCATTCGATGTATTCACGCTGATTGCCAATTAGATTGTCGAGCGAAAAAACAGTCGTGCGGTAGCCAATCTCCTCCATCGTCGGTCGCCGCAGATCGTTTTTCAGTTTCGGATGTCCCGCCAAAATAATCGAGAGAGTCCCTTCGCTGTCTTCAACCATTTCGATTAGCCGTTTGAGTCCAGTCAGGGTTCTGCTGTGCAGATCGTGCGCTTCGTCAACAAACAACGCAACCGGCTTTTTGCCTTTTTTGATCAGATCGCGCAGTTCACGTTCGCGTTTTTCGCCCTGTCCCGGAATCTTGACATCCTTGTCGGGCGAAAGATCGTAAAAAAGAGCGGAAATCAAGGTCGAGAGGGTCGTGCGAGCCTTATCCACCGAGAGTGATTTTGAGACGAGAACCCTGCCCTCCTGAATCAATGACTCCTGAAGTTTGCGAAGCGTGACGGTCTTGCCGCAGCCGATGACGCCGGTCAAGGCGATCAGTTTACCCGCAATAATCGCCGATTTGATGTCCTTAAACATTTGCTGTTGATTGATGGTTTCATAATAACCGGCTTTGCGGAAATCTTTGATCAGTCCGTAATGCTCCATCACCTCAGTTAACATACTCCTCTTCTTCCTCCAATTTTTCCAATAATAGTTCTGAACCGCTCAATTCCGGCAGCGCGGGAAACCGCGACGGGTAAAAATATCGCTCGACACGCTCGATAATGTGCCTTTTGCTCAACGATTCGCCCAAAAGCTGGTCAATAAACTGGCGCTGTTCGGGCGCGAGCTTCGCCAAAGGCTGCCCCAATAAACCGGCAATCGCGAGCTTCGCGGCGATAACGTTCGGGTAAGTAAATTCCTGAAACGGATCGGGGTCGCGGAACGGCTGCGCGTTCGGCAAAGCCACGCCCGAAACCGGCTGCTTCGATTCGGATTCGAGGTCACCCACAATGAAAATCAAATCCTGGTTGCCTTCGAGTGCCGAACGGGGCAGTTCAAGCTGCTTGGCGAGCGCACTGATGCGGTCGGCGCGTTCTTCGGATTTCGTTTTCTTGAATTTTCTGAAACGATGAAGCGTCGAAAGCCCGCCGATTGGCTCGAATGGTCCGAATTTCTCATCGTTATACTCGACATAAATCTGATTGTCGAAAAATCCGCGCCAGAGAATGACGGTTAAACCTGCCAGATCCGGTTCGACTTCATAAATTACGCCGTCGCACGACACCCGCGCGTCGTTGCCGATCTTCGCCTTCTCCGGTTCGCGGGCGAACGCGCCGAAGCGTTCCCAACTGCACATCTCGCGGATGCCTTCATTTGGCAGATTTTTGAGCCAGTCTTCAAAGCGCGAGTGATCTTTCTCGCGGTGCGCCTGGTTGTTGTAGGTCAGAAGATAATTGTGCAGCCAGCGGTTTGCCTCGACTTCCGATTGCGGCTCGATAAAATGATAGAGCGTTTCGAGCGATTCCTTGACGGTTCTGAACGGGCGTTCGACCTTGCCTTTCGCGCGGGAGGTCGTCTTGCGCTCGTCCGCGCCCTTCGGCGGATGCTTCATCACTTTAACGCCGAGACATTCCATGACATTTAAGAAGACGCGGCTTTTTGAAATCGGACCGTTGTCCATATAAATCATCTCGGGAATACCCTGAAAAGGAAAATCATCAAGCGGTTTGAGACTCATCGCATTATAAAGAAAACGCAGTGCCGCTTCCGTATCCTCGCCATACACGCAATGATATTCCTGATAACAAACGCCGCTTCGGTCGTCAACCACGCTGTAGAGCATCAAGGTCGGATCGCCGCGCTCCGGGCGGGCCCAGGCGGGCGGTTTATCGAGATGTTTCAGATCCGACGGACTCAGATCGAAATGCCAGCATTGATTGCTGTATTCGGCTTGAAAGCGCGCGGCGGGCGATTCTCTAAGCAGCGTCCGGTGGTCATAACCCCAGAGTTTGAGATAACGATTGACGGTCGGCACGGTTAAAACGCCGGCGGGCGGTTTGATGATTTCATCTTTCACTCGCATTCCGCATTCTTCAAGAATCTCGACGGCGCGCTTGGTCGAAACGTGCCGTCCTTTTTTGTTGAGCGTGCGGACTTTGAAGGCGGCTATCACCTCGCAATAACGTTCCATTTCGGCGACGGAAAGCTTACGCGGTTTGCCTCGGTCAGCGCGATGTTTTGAAGTAACGTGAACGCGCCGCCGCAAAGCGCGGTATAAAGTGTCATCGGAAACACCGAAAAGATGGGCAGTCGATTCGACAAGCTCGCGCCGCTCGCGGCAGCGCATGGGCAGAGTGTCGAGCCGCTGGCGCAGGCTCACGAGAGTTTCTGCCGGAATTTGCCGGGCGCGGGTCATTTGAACGAATCAGCTTACAGATTTAACGAACACGAAAGAACACGAAAATATTATACGCAAAATATTCAGGATATATCTTACCGAACGAAAATCACTGAGCAAAACAAGGCTAGTCGATTATTCGTGAATTATTCAAAGAGGCTTGAGAATGAAATGGAGCGGTTCGGCTTTTAGTTGACGGTACGCCCTTCGTTTAGAAAAAATTAAACTAATAATTTTGAAAAAATATTGACAGCGTGGTTTTACAGGCGTAATATCACCAAAGTTTCATTAGATAATAGTTTGTCACTCGGGTTAAGTTTTAGTTCCGCAGTCTATTTTCTTTGGTATGAAAATGAATTTTTCCCACAGAACACTCGTTGTTCAAAGATGTCCATAGATTCGATGTTTATCATTCGTCGAATTTGCGGATTTTTGTTTTTGAGCAAGATTATTTTCTATAGTTCACCAAATTTAAATAACATCAAGAACTTTTCTTCAGGAGACCAGTCTATGACTAAAACGTCCGTGCTTTCTCGTCTTTCTTTTTTGTTCGTTATATTTTTCACCTTTGCTTTTGTTTTTTCTAACTACACGAGTTCGCAGTCAAAATCAAAAGATGAAAAAGAATTTGTTCAAAAGGAATCTCAGCCAAAATCAGTTGTTGACCCGACGCCAACGCCTCATAACTTGGTCGGATCGTTTTACACACTTGATTACGGAACCGATGCCAAGTTGCTGTTAAACAATAAAGGAAATACACAGCTTGAAGTTCAGCCGACACTTTATAATAAACAAGGACAGGAATTACAACTTCCGCCGGTGACGGTCGAGCCGCAGTCGTTCCGCTTTATAAATCTTGCAGATTGGGCGGCGATTGGCGGAGAAAGCTACCGGTCGGGTAATATTAAGCTGTTTCATACGGGAAAAGATCTCGTTCTCGGTTCTCAAATATATTTAACGCAGGAAGAATACAGTCTAAGTTTTGAAGAGAAATTAGCAGAGCTTGGAAAGTTTGATTCACGGCGGCAGGAAGCCGTTTGGGTGATGCCGACACTGCAAACAAAAGTTGAAGTTGTCTTAACCAATACAACCAATGCTCCTTTATCCGTAACTGCTAAACTTGCCAAAAATCCTAATACAAGCGGAAATCCACAAGTTTTTCAACTTGCCGCGCACGAAACAAAATTACTTGATTTGAGGCAGGATTTTGTGAACGGCAATCAGTTTGCCAATTCAACAATTGTCGGTTTGTCGCTTGAGCATACCGCCGTGAACGATGCTTTGTTAGCGCGGGTAATGGTTGGCGATATAGCGAAAGGTTATTCAAATGTTGTTCAGTTCTCGAACCCGGCTGGCGGTAAATCATCCGAGTATCAAGGTGTCGGTTTTCAGATTGAAGATATTGATGGTCAGCATCTCGCACCGATTATTGTCGCCAGAAATGTCGGAACTTCCACCGCGACAATTACAGCGAAAGTACCTTAC
>JBDTZT010000437.1:0-4374 GCA_040005005.1 Actinomycetota bacterium | reverse complement strand
GCTACGCCTATTCGCGCTGTATGACGTGCGGCTGCTGTCTCGAAGCGTGTCCGCAATATCACGACGACAACTATATCGGTCCGCAGGCGATTGCCCAGGCAAAACTTTTTAATATGCATCCGACCGGAAAAATCACGATGGAAGACCGGCTTGACGGCTTGATGGGCGACGACGGCATCACCAATTGCGGCAACGCGCAAAACTGTGTGCAGGTTTGCCCGATGTCAATTCCTTTGACGCGCGCGATTTATGAAACAAACCGCGATATTACAGTCAACGCACTGTTTGGCTGGCTGAAAAAATAAATTTTTAGTGCAAAACGCATAGTGAAAAGTGCATAGTTAAAAGAAAATTCTTAACACTATGCACTATGCACTTTGCGTTTTGCACTGATTTATTGAATCGTTGAAACGATCGAAACGTCTTCAAACCGGCTTTCGAGAATGTTGGTAATGCCGTTTTCGTTGAGAAAATACCGAACTTTTTCAAACGACATCGGGGCGGCGAAAAAGTAGCCTTGGGCACCTTCGCAGTTGAGTTTCTTTAATTCGTCAAGCTGGGCTTGGGTTTCGACACCTTCGGCGATAACTTTCATTCCAAGATTCCGGGCGAGCATCACGATGGTTCGGACAATTTCCGTATTGCCGCCGTTTGACTTGATCGGGCTGATAAAAGAACGGTCAATTTTCAGCGTCGAAATCGGAAGTTTCATCAGATAATTCAAGTTTGAATAACCGGTGCCGAAGTCATCAATATTGATTTCGATACCGATTTCACGAAGCTGATTGAGCATTTCGACAGCGTTTTCCTGATGCTCGAAAAAGACGGATTCGGTAATTTCAAGTTTCAATTTGTTCGCGGGAAACTGAGTATCTTCAAGGACTCGTTTAATTTTAGCGACCAAATTGGGATTGGAAAATTGTTTGCACGAAAGATTGACGCTCAAAGCGAGCAGCGTTGAATCGGGCATACTTTCTTTGAGTGAGTGCATTTGCGAACAGGCTTTTCGCAAGATATGTTCGCCAAGCGCGTCAATCAAACCGATTTCTTCCGCCAGAGGAATAAATTTGGCGGGCTGAACATCGCCGAGGGTCGCGTGATTCCAACGCGCCAAAGCCTCAAACCCTTCGACTTTTTCCGTAATCAACGAATAAATCGGTTGATAATTGATATAGAATTCGTCTTTTTCAACTGCCCGCCGCAAATCTGTTTCGAGCTGGAGAATTTCTTTGACGGCTTCGTGCATATCCTGATCAAAAACTTCGTGACGCGCTTTGCCGGCGCGTTTCGCCTGATACATTGCCGTATCCGCGTCGCGCATTAAATCTTCGGGCAGACGATGATTTTCGGTCGCGTTTAAAATGCCGATACTCGCCGAACTATAAACTTCATTGCCGCTTAAATCGAAGGGAATCAGGAATTTTTCCTGAATGCGTTCGGCAATGCGGATAACTTCCTTGGCCTCGTATTTGCCCTCAACCAAAATCGTAAATTCGTCGCCGCCGAGCCGCGCCACCATATCCGACGGGCGCAGACATTCGCGCAAACGCTCGGAAATTCCGATCAGAAGTTCGTCGCCGATTAAATGCCCGAGACTGTCGTTAATGACTTTGAAACGGTCAAGGTCAATGAATAGAATACTGACTTTATAATTCGGATTTTCGTGCGCCTTTTCCAATGCCTGATCGAGTTTCGACATAAACCGCGCCCGGTTCGGCAAACCGGTCAGCGCATCGTGCGTCGCTTCATATTGAAGTTTATCTTCGGCAAGTTTTCGATCGGTGATATCCTGAATTTGGAAAATCAGATTGGGATGGTCGGCTTTTAATTGACTGGTCGTTGAAACGCTCCATGAAGCCCAGACGGTTTGTCCTGTTTTATGGAGATAGCGCTGCTCCATCTGACAGGTCGGAACTTTGCCGGAAAGCAGTTCGTGAATTTTTATCAACATATTTCCCAAATCTGCGGTAAATATCATTGATTGAAAATCGCGGCATAAAAATTCTTCTTCCGTGTAGCCTAAAATCTGGCAGAGCGCGTGATTGACTTTGAGCCAAACACCGTTTGGCGAAACCAGCGCGATACCGATCGGAGCATAATTAAAAGCACTACGAAAACGCTCTTCCGATTCAGTTAAGGCGATGGATTGTTTCTCGAGAATCTCGGCATACTCTTTCGATTGCTCGGCTTGCGTGAGCGACATTTCGACGTTTTTGAGATACATCCGGTAGGTGAGATAGACGAAAAGAATCATTGGAATCGTCGCAATCAGCGCGGAAAAACCAACGTAATCAACAAGTTTTACCAAAAGTCCGGCGGCCAGAGCGCCGATTGAATAAGTAATAAAAATCCACAGATAATGGGTTTTCCAGGTTTCCCACCAGGGCTTTTCGCTTTTTAATGCGCCATAAATAGAAGACAAACCCGTATTCGCAAAAAATTGCACGAGAGCAATCACGGAAACAGTAATAATAAAGTCATTAATTGTGTCTCCGTGAAGTTCGGCTTCCGTATCAATGCCGAATAAATAAAGCGCAAGCACGACCAGTGAAGTGGAAAGAGCCATCGCGCCGGCGTTAAAAAAGACGGTAATCTTTTTGTTGCAAAAACGCCACGCCGAACAAAAAGCCTCGATTCCCGCCAATAAAACAGCAGCTTCTCCGCCGAAGTAAAGCAAGGCAAAAAAGATAAACGTATCGGAAACCGCGATGTGAGATTTGAATTTGGGAATCTGAATCGTGATACGTGAGCCTAATCCAATCGTGAAAGCGCCTAGAAATAAAAATCGAAGGTCAATTTTTTCGAGCGGAAGTCTGACGAGGGCAGCAATGAGGCAGAGAAAGCCGACGGCAATCACTCCTAACATATACTTTTTGGTCAGCTCCGGCGTTTTCATATATTTGGAGAGTTGAAATGAATTTATCAATCAAAGCCGTTAAATCATAAGTTGCAACACTTTTTGACTAATAAAAGTCTAAAGATTTTTAGATTTACACATCAACTTTCATCGGGTTGGATTTTAAGTTGTTTGGCAAAAAGGCAGTGAGTGATTTTAATTTGGTAAAGGTATGGACATCGGCTTCTTAAAGCCAAAGGATATTATGAACAATATTCCCTTTTTTGTCCATACCTTTTTTTCTTAAATATTTCAAACAAACATTGTTACGCAACAATCTTTAGATTTGAATCCGGCCTTCAGGTAAGCATTGTGAGCTTGCTGAAAGTCAACATTGCTCAATAAGCAGACGTGACTTACTTTTTCAAGCAAGGTTCTGCTCAATTGCGACAGACAGTTTGCACCGATTCCTTTTCCGCGACTTTCCGAACTGACGTAAATACCTTCGAGATACATTACCTCGGAAGTTTCAGCGACAATGTCAGCTTTGAAAACCAACCTATCTTCTTCAAAAACGACCCACACCCGGCCTTGTTCGATGCGGCGCAGAACGCGTTTCAGAAACCCGGCGCGGTCTTTTTCCAGCGGATTCACACCGCTTTCTTCAAATGCGACTTCGGCGTGTGCTTCGGCTACCGGCAGCAATTCTTCTTTGGTTGCCGGACGCAATCCTTCGACTGCTTCGCGTACCATCACCGGATGTTTGATTTCAAAGAGCCGTTCTTCGCAAACGAGGCGCGGTTCCTGGTTGTCATTTGAATAATATTGCCAGAAATTTTCAATCGAATTGCCGTCCGACATCATAATATGAATCGGTGTTTCAGATTCCCGGGCTTTCAATGCAAGTGCCGTCAGCGCATCTTCCGAGCGAACTTCGACCAGCGTTGTGTGTCCGATTAAAGCAACTCCTTCGAGATTGCCCGCAAAATTTCTGTAACCGTAAAAGTGTCCGCGATTACTTGCATTTTCCAGACCGTTGTCCAGAATGAAACTCGTCATCACGACCGTGTGAACGGGGCGCACTTTCAAGAATTCCAGAACTTCCGGCTGATCGGCTTCGGTCAGAGTTTGAACACGGCTTAAATTGGCAACTGCATTGGAAATAATGTATTCAAGAGAATTTGTTTTTTGAGTGTCAGCGTAGTTATGAGCTAGTTGCAGTTTCATAGTGAGTTTCTCCTATTTATTTATTTTTTCTAATTAGTTGTCATCACCATGAAGTACACTATCAGCCTGTGTGCTGTCGCTGATCAAAACGCCGTCGCTGACCAAAACGCCGTCGCTGATCAAAACGCCGTCGCTGACCAAAACGCCGTCACTGACCAAAACGCCGTCACTGACCAATACGCCGTCACTGACAAGCACACCGTCACTGACAAGCACACCGAACGACTGAAAGGACGTTCCGTCGCCCAGAGTCAATCCGTTACTGCGCATCGCTTTAGCCGTGATCGAAAGACTGGTCGGGTTGTAGAAGC
>JBDTZT010000436.1:0-4410 GCA_040005005.1 Actinomycetota bacterium | reverse complement strand
AAAGTTGAAAAAGCACAAATTTTTCAAATAATTGGGACGAAACACAGAAAATTGAGAAAAATTGAGAAATGTAAATATTTATTAAAGACCGTTTCGAAGGAAATTATAAAAAATTAGATATTAATTCATAAATTTATATTTGGTGGGTTAATTCATAAATAAAATTCATAAATTTCTGAGGTGGTAAAAAGATGTACACAAGACAGAGTCCGAACTTAGCATATATCGAGCGTAAAATGTGGCAGTATTCAACCACGCCGCGCATCGGTATCGTCAAGCAATTATTGAATAAATTACTCAGCGAACTGGAAACGGTCAACGAGAGCGAACGGGTTAATCTCAGCGAAGATTTTAATCTTTATGAACAGATGAAAAACTTTGAAATGGATATTATCCGGCAGGCTCTCTTTCTGACCGACAATAATCAGCGAATGGCGGCGCAGATGCTCGGCATCAATTACACGACGCTCAACGCCAAAATGAAGCGTTTCGGAATCGGTTGTAAAAGCGACAGCGAATTAGCTTTGAGCGGGGAGGTTTGAGATGTATCTGCAAATTTCCAAAAACGGTTATCAAAACGAATCGCCGCCGGTTAATTCAAACGATTATTTTTATAGAAGTCAGCCCGAAATTCACGTTACGGAAGCCGCGGAATTTGAAACTTCGCAAGGTGTCAGCCTGCCGATTCTGGCAACTGCCAACGATTTGCGCGAGGTTGTCAAATTCTTCAAACATAAGCCGAACGGCGTTTCGGTAATCGAGATGACCAATGCCGAACCGCGCCGCGTGTTCGATGCGCGCAAAATTGCGGCTTACGAATTTTGGGGAATTATCAGCCACGCGGATGAACGCTTTCTGCTCACTTCGCTGGGCGAAGAACTGGCAAAAAATACCGAAGCCGAATGCGAAATTCACCGGCGTATTCTTCGCACAGTTCCCGCTTATTTGCGGGCGGTCGAATGGATTTACAGGCAGAATCTAAAAATCGCCACTTATCTTGACGTAGCGAATTTCTGGCAGTTATCGGGCGGCGATTTGGGCTTGAGCCGTCAGAACGACGAGAATATCGAAGCGGTTATCGTCAGTCTGTTCAGCCTCTGCCACGCCGCCGAACTCGGCACGGCAACGGTCGGCAAACGCGGTCAACCGGCGCGTTTAAGCGTCAGGCTCGACCAGCTCAAAGCGTTTCTTGATGCGCCCGCCCAGTCAGTCGAATTTGTTCCGCAAACGGTTTTTAATCGTCCGCGCATTTACCAATTCGACAAAATCGCGGCGGAAAATATCGCCCGCGTTTACATCTCGGCAGGAAGTCGTGAACGCGAATCCGAAAATCTTCGCGCCGCGCTCGAACTTGCCGATTTTGAAAGTATCGCGTTCGGCATCGGAACTTACGAGAACGGATTTTTGCCGCTCGCCCAGCGTGCCGCAATGAAACAATGCCAAGCCGCGATTTTTCTGCTTGACGAGAAGGATTGTCACGCGCAAAACGGCAAAGTCCTGCTCCGCTGCGACCGCGTGACGGAAATCAGTGTCGCGCAGGCTCTTTTTAACGAGCGTGTGATTGTACTCTGGAACAGCCGCGAAAAGATGCCGCATATTTTCAGTCAATCAGGTTTTAATGTGATGAGCGGCGACGTCACCGATTGGGAATCGAACGTCAAACTCGTGAAATGTTTGAAAAATCTGAAAGGCTAAATGGTCACGCTCAACCAAAACCGGTTTCTCCGATGAGCCGGCTTTGGTTTTAAGGACGAACCCGCGGTTCGTCCTCTTTTTTTGTTCGCTCATCACATAAAACAAAATTCGATTTAATATTTCATTTTATAAAATAAGATGGTTTCTCTTTTACAACTCTCGATAATTTTCTCTCAATTTACTCTTTCATTATTATTTGCAGTCATTTAACAACGGTTTAGAGGCATGGCATTTCCTTTGCGCTTAATCGGTTTGAACTATTCGGATAAGGGTTCGCTCTGCAATTATCTATCTGCAAAGTAAGAAGTTTATCCGAATTTTAAGACGAAATTAAATTCATGAAGGAAATATCTATGAAACAAATACGAAAGATTTTAAATGTGCTATTTTTCGCGCTTTTGCTGTCAGGCGCGCAGATAGTTTTCGGACAAAGTTCGCTCGGCGAAATCAGAGGTCGCGTTTCAGACAGCACGGGCGCGGTCGTCAGCGGAGCAAACGTCGAGATAAAAAACCAGGCGACCGGCGAGTCGCGCACGGTTGTCAGCAATTCGCAGGGCGAATACACCGTTTCGAAACTGATCGTCGGCGTTTACACCGTAACGGCCGGTTCGCAAGGTTTTGCAGCGGCAACCATTAAAGACGTAAAGATTTCCGTCGCGTTTGTCACGGAACAGAATTTGACGCTCAGTCCGGCAGGAAGCGAATCGGTTGTTAATGTTACAAGCGGCGACATCGCCACCCAGGTCAACACCACCGATCAACAGCTTTCGACGCTCATTAATAATCAAAAAATTCTCGATTTGCCGCTTTTGTCGCGCAATCCGTCCGCGCTTGTTTTGCTGGCGCCCGGAACTGTGCAGACGGATTCGGCGGCGGGCGGATTTTCGGTCAACGGTTCACGCGAACGCAACAACAATTTTTTGGTTGACGGCGTGGACAATAACGACACGGACGTTCCCGGCATTCCTGGCGGAATTGCGACGCCGAATATTGATGCGACCGAAGAATTCCGCGTCATTACGGGAAATTTTAACGCCGAATACGGACGCAACACGGGCGGCATCGTGACGACCGCGACCAAGCGCGGCGGCAACGATTTTCACGGCGGAACATATCTTTATTATCGTTCGGACAAATTCGGAGCGCGTAATTTCTTTGATACAACGGGCGATACAACGCCGCTCGACCGCAAACAATATGGCGTTTCAATCGGTGGTCCGGTTCTTAAAGACAAATTATTTTTCTTTTTCAACTATGAAGGTGACCGTCAGAAAAATGGCGCACAGGTTTTCCAACTGGTCCCGACCGCGCAGGCTCGCACCGGAATTTTGACGACTCCCGCCGCGACCAATAACCCGACAACCAACCGCAACAACGGAAGTTTTGGCGTTCTGGACATTCGTCCGACCGGCTTTAACAATAATCTCGCTAATCAACTCGGTGTTAGTCTTCCGTTCAGTCCGGTGACGCTAGCGATTCTGAACAGGATTTTTCCCTTGCCGAATCTTCCGTCGGGCAGTGCGCTGACTTCGCCGGTGCCGGGGGTTTTTGAATATTATACATTCGGCTACACGGCGCGAAACAATATTGATTCAATCGCTACCCGCGTTGATTATCACATTAACGACAAAAATACTTTGACGGGCAGCGTCAACTGGTCAAAAGGCGATTTTTCGTTTGGTGCGCCGACTTTTCCCGAGTTTAACGATGAGTTGCGAACACCGCAGAAAGGCGCGGTTTACGCTTTCAATTTGATTTCGACGATTTCGCCGAGTATCGTCAACGAGTTTCGGTTCGGTCTCAACCGTGCCAAATCAACCTTTAACGGTCCTGGCGACGGCAGCGTTTCAAACGCGATAAACGATGCCGTTAGTTCGATTTTCAGGTCGAACAATGTGCCGTCTTTAAGTTTCGGTTCGGCAAATGCCAACGTGATAAATTTGATTACGCCGTTTACTTCGATAAATAATTTCAGCACGCAAGGCCGGACGACCGGAACGACTACTATCGGCGATTCGCTGACTTGGATAGGCGGTGCGCATACTTGGAAATTCGGCGGCGAAATGCGCTCGATTTTTTCAAATTCATCAAGCAATTTCGGCCGTCAGGAAACGGATGATTTTACTCTTTCGACCACTTTCGGCCTCCCGATTGTTCGATATAATGACGGCGGCGGCGTGACCAGAAATCTCCCGACGACCGGCGCAGGCGGTCTTATCAACGATTACTTGAGTTTCCTGTCAGGTATCGTTGCAGTTCAAACTCAAACGCAGTTTTTTGACCGCCGCGGTTCGCGTGTGGACAATGATTTTCGACGCTACCGCACGAACGAATACGGATTTTTCGGACAAGACACATGGCGGATTCGTCAAAATCTGACTTTGAATTTGGGTTTGCGGTATGAATACAACCAAGTTCCCTATGAAAAAGACGGTTTGCTTTCGAACCTTGTAGACCAAGACGCGAGCGGTCCGACTCCGGTGGGCGGTTTTGCCTTTAAGACGGTCGGCAAAAATTCGGATAACCCGAACATCGGATTGTGGGATAAAGATTGGAACAATTTCGCGCCGCGCTTCGGTTTTGCATACAGCCCAAATTTCGACAGCGGATTTTTAGGCAAAGTGTTTGGCGGTCCGGGCAAATCTTCGATTCGCGGCGGTTACGGACTTTTCTACGACCGCGTTTTCACGAATCTTTTCAGCAATTCGAGCGGAA
>JBDTZT010000435.1:0-4426 GCA_040005005.1 Actinomycetota bacterium | reverse complement strand
GCAACCCAAGTCGCAATACTCGTCGTCGTCGTCTTGCCGTGCGTTCCCGCAATCACGAGCGAACGCTTCCCGCGAATAAATTCTTCCTTGACGATTTCCGCCTGCGAACGATAAAAGAGTTTGCGGTTTAGAACTTCTTCAAGCTCTGGATTTCCACGCGAAATCGCATTCCCGACAACCGTGCAATCCGCGCCGATGTCCGCGTTTTCTCCACGATAACCGCTGAGGATTTCGATTCCCAATTCCTCAAGCTGCGTTGACATCGGCGGATAAATATTCTGGTCTGAGCCCGTCACCTTATGTCCGCGCACCTGTAACATTCCCGCCAGACTAGCCATCGCCGTCCCGCAAATTCCGATTAAATGATAGTGTAATTTTGATGATTTCATTGCTCAAAAAATAAAGAATTATTATTGGTTATTGATTTAGATTTAGCAATTTACAAGGTAAAATTCTGATAATCGCTGACGATTTCATTCGCAATTCTCTTAAAAATTCACGGATCGGCGAAATTATTTGGCTTTCGGTCTTTTGCTCAGACAAATATCTTTCTAACCTTTCCAATCTGTCTGTTAAAACCACGCTTTGCGGCACTGATTTCGACAAGCCGAACTTTTGCGATAAACTTTTCAGATGAGATAATTTCGAGCCAAAACGCATCTTTCAAAAACTGAAAATCCTTCTCGCGGCCGGCAATCAATTTGCTGACGGCGATGTCGTGAATTTCGGCGCAATAAGCAACAATTTCACCGTTTTCGTCAAAAAGCGGTTGTAATCTTTTCTGCTAATCTGTCGGCAAAACTTTCGCTTTTCAGCCAACGAGAACAACGAGAAAGATTGTTTCGCGCCGTTTGCAAAACTTTCGCCTCATCAGCGCACATCTTTTCCGCGACAATCTGACGAAGCATCAATGAGAAAAAATCAACGAAATTCATGGCAAGCCGATTATAACAGAAATTTGCGCGACTAATTAAACGCTTGTGAACTTGTAACTTTATGTCCGTGCACCGGCAACATTCCAGCCCGATTAGCCATCGTTATCCCGCCAATTCCGATTATAAGACAAAAATCTCGGGCGATTTCAAAGGATGTTTCTTTTAATATGAGGAAAAATAGTCCGCTCAAAGCAAACAGGCGAGGCAAATTTACCCGCTAAACGTAGCTAATTCAGCCAGGTTCTTCTGTTTCAGACGTATTAAAGATATTTCGAGAATGGTCTAAAAGTTGCGTCTAACTACCGTCTAACTTAATTTTGAGCGACTGCTCGGTTAGGCAAGTTTTCTTTATATTTCGCGGTAAAGCATTGATTGAAACAGCATTATTTGTGATTGGAACGGGGTTGGCAAAATACTTATTTGCGCTGTGAAATAAAGACTGAACGGATGAGCAAAACTTTACGAATATTAAATATCGAAGATTCAGAGCAGGACACTGCTTTAGTCATTCGCCATCTCGCGCACGCGGGCTACGAACTTTTAACCGACCGCGTGGAAACGCCTGAGGCGACGAGGGCGGCACTTGAAACACAGGAATGGGATGTCATTCTTTGCGATTACACAATGCCCCGTTTCGATGCTCTGGCGGTGTTGGCAATGCTGAAAGAAATGAATCTGGATATTCCGGTCATCATTATTTCCGGCACAATCGGCGAAAAACTTTCGGTCAAAGCGATGCTTGCCGGAGCGCACGACTATTTTGTAAAAGGTAAACTGGCGCGGCTGGCCCCGGCAATCAAGCGGGAAATTGAGGGTTCGGCAAATCGCCGGGCGCAGCGCAAGGCGGAAGCGGAACTTGAATATACACGTGATGCGGCACTTGAATCGGTGCGGTTAAAATCGGAGTTTCTGGCCAATATGAGCCACGAAATCCGCACGCCGATGAACGGCGTGATCGGGATGACCGCGCTTCTGCTGGACACGGATTTGTCCGAACGTCAACAGGGATTTACCAAAGCAATTGAGACAAGTGCCACCGCGCTCTTAAAAATTATTGACGATATTTTGGATTTCTCGAAAATCGAAGCCGGACAACTCCGGTTTGAAAAAATTGACTTTGATTTGCGGGAAATCGTTGAGATACCCGTTGAAATGCTGGCCGAGCGGGCGCAGGCGAAGGGCATCGAAATAGCTTCACTTGTTTACCGCGAAGTGCCGACGCTTTTAATCGGCGATCCCGGCAGACTTCGCCAGATTCTGACAAATTTAATTGGTAATGCCGTCAAATTTACCCAAAAAGGCGAGGTTGTAGTCAATGTGCTGAAAGAGTCCGAAACGAAAAATTACGTCGTCGTGCGTTTTGAGATTAAAGATACGGGCATCGGTATTTCTGAAGATGTCCAGCGAAGATTATTTCAGCCTTTTGTGCAAGCTGACGGCTCAACGACCCGCAAATACGGCGGAACCGGCTTGGGGCTGGCCATTTCCAGACAACTTGTCGAATTAATGGGCGGCGCGATTGGGGTCGAAAGTGCGCCCGGCAAAGGTTCGACTTTCTGGTTTACGGCACGGTTTGAAAAACAGTTGACAGCAACCGTCAAAGAAAAATCTCCCGACGCGGCGAGTTTGGTCGGAACGCGGGTGCTGATTGTTGATGACAATGCAACCAACCGCAAAATTATTCAATATCAAACTGAATCGTGGGGAATGATCGGAACTGTTGCCGAGTCGGGAGCGCAGGCTTTGGATTTATTACGGGCTTCAGGACAGCCTTTCGATATTGCAATTCTTGATTTGATGATGCCGGAAATGGATGGATTTGATTTGGCGCGGGCAATCAAAGCCGACCCGGATATTGCTGACCTGCGTCGCGTACTATTGCCTTCGTTTGGAAAAAACGGTCAGGACAGACGTGTTCATGAAAATGGAATTGCCGCTTATCTGCAAAAGCCGGTGGGTGAATCACAGCTTTATAATTGTCTGGTCAAAGTTATGACGGAAGAGTCCGGAAATATCAATATTAATCCTTTGCCGCGCCGGATTACGAAGCATTTTTTACACAATCCAAAACGCGAGTCAAAAGTTAAAAAATCAAAGGGTCGGATTCTGGTTGCCGAAGACAATGAAATTAACCGCGAAGTTGTAATTAATCAATTACAGGCTTTAGGTTATTCGCCGAATGCCGTAATTAACGGACGCGAGGCGGTCGAAGCTCTTAAAAATCAAAAGTATGATGTTGTTCTGATGGACTGCCAGATGCCGGAGATGGACGGATTTGAAGCGACGACCGAGATTCGTCGCCTTGAAGATGGTTCAAATCATACGGTAATTATTGCTGTTACTGCACACGCCCTTAAAGGTGATCGCGAAAAATGTTTAGCAGCCGGAATGGATGATTATCTCGGCAAGCCGGTTAAAATAGAGACACTTCAACGAATGTTGGAACAATGGATCGTTTCAACGGACAAGAAGAAACAGGTTTTGCCGAAAAAGTCGGATATTTATTCTCAGGAAGAAGCGTTTGAAATTGTTGATATCTCGGTTCTCGCCGGTTTTAGAAACCTTCAGCAATCCGGCAAGCCAAATTTAGTCAATAAGTTAATTAATCTATTCGTCGAAGGCGCCGACAAAAATTTATCATTTCTCAGGAAATCAGTGACGGAAGGAGATATACAGGCGATTAAAAGAGAAGCGCACTACATCAAAGGAAGTGCCGGAAACATCGGGGCGCGTCAAATGGCGGCGCTGAGCAATGAGTTGGAACAAAAGGCGCACCTTAAAACTGAAAGTAAAATCTTAATTTCCCGGTTAGAAAGCGGATTCAAACAGGTCGTGAAAGTTTTGGATTCGATGCGGCAGAAAGAAAACCTACAATAACAGTGGAAATTTATGAATGATATTGCAGTACAGAATGAGCCGGTAAATGTTTCGCTTGAAGTGGTCTGGCAGGGCGCGGCGGGAAAGTTTGATGCCCGGATGGGCGAAATCAGTATGGCGGGCTGCTTCATCGAAAGTATGGGACAAGAAGTACTCGGCGAAACCATTAACTTCAAAGTGCATCTGCCCTCAGGAATCTGGGTGACATTACTGGGCAAAGTTATTTATCAGGAGTATCCGATCGGTTTTGAAGTTAGCTTTGTTAATCTCACCGAGGAAAACCAAAGGCTGCTGACACAGGTTGTCGCTGCACACGGCGGCAAACAGGCACAGCAAATCTTAAAAGAAGAAGAAAAAAACATTACTTCGCAAGTTCCCGATAAATTATGTCGCGTGCTGGTTGCTGATGATGATTCGATGACGCTTGAGATAGTCAAAGCGATTGTTGAAACGCAAGGTTATGAGGTTGTCTGTGCGTCTGACGGGCGCGAGGCGTTTAGAATACTGCAGCAGGATGCGGATTTCTGCGCGACAGTTTTTGATATGATGATGCCGCATCTTTTGGGAATGGATTTAATTCATTATATGAAAACCGATGCCCGGTTAAGTCATAT
>JBDTZT010000434.1:0-4433 GCA_040005005.1 Actinomycetota bacterium | reverse complement strand
GTTTTTTCTAATTTCTCAAGATTATAAAAAACAGGTTCTTTGTCTTTAATCAACAATTTTTGTTGTTTGGCGTAAGTTACTAAATTTTCTAAATCATTGAAAACTATAAAGTTGCCTTCTAAATTTAAATAAACTCCATCTTCTTCATCTGAAAACCAAATGAAATAATAATCTTTTTCATCAAGACAACAACTGCAAAAATAGAATTCTCGCTCCATTAATTTGGGAACAATAATCTAAATCTTTCGCAGCAAATCAGCGATTTTTCGTTAAATTCTAAGCCTAATTCCGCCGCTTCTTTTGTAAAATATCGCCAATGACGGTCGCGCCAGTCTTCAAGTGTTTGGTCGCCTTCGCCTTCGTCAAAAGCAAATTGCGCGTCAACTTCCGTAAAAGACAAATGACGAATTTCGGTTGTTTGAATAACGCACTGCGGATTGCCTTCAAAATCCGTGACGACGCTGTAACCATCGGCAATCGGCGCAATTTCTGGAGTTATTTCATTGACTGAAACAAGGCTTGTGGTTGCTTTCTTTTTGCCCAAAATAACAAGTTCGGCAAGTTCCCGCGCCATTTCCGAATTGTTGCCGAAAAACCAAACCTGAAAAGGCTCGTCTATTTTTACATTTGGATTTTTACCACAAAATTCTTTCCAAAAATTTTCGACTATTTCGCTTTTCATTAATTTCAATTTTTAATTCCTAATTCTTAATTTCCTGCCGGCTTCCGGGTTTGACGGCAACATCGCCTTTTTTGCACAACGGGCAATCTGCGGGTTGGTAGGCCGGAACTTCCAGACTGACGAGCGCAATGCGCGGAACGCCGACATCTGCCGCACCGCCGCTGCGGTCAATGATCGAAGCCGCATTTATGACGCGCGCGCCGCGAGATTCCAAAGCCCTGATACATTCACGCGTCGAACCGCCGGTTGTAATGACGTCTTCGACAACCAGAATCCGTTCGTTTTCTTTGACCGAAAAACCGCGCCGCAAGGTCATCGTGCCGTTTTCGCGTTCCGTCCAGATGAACCGGACATTCAACGCCTCGGCGACGGCGTAACCAATGACAAGTCCGCCGATGGCGGGCGAAGCGACCGTTTCGATATTGGCTTCGATAAAATGCGCGGCAATCACCCTGCCGAATTTTGCCGCGTCGAACGGATATTGCAGCGCGAGCGCACATTGCAGATAAACGGGGCTGTGCAGACCGCTCGAAAGAATAAAATGGCCTTCGAGAAGGGCATTTGTCTGGCGGAAATGTTCTAAAATTTGTTCGGAATTCATAATTTTTGATTGGAGCGCGAAAAATAGTTGACAGCGGCAGTAGGCAGTAAAATTGCCGATGTTCAACTTTCGACTGCCAACTGCCGGTGCCGACTGCCGACAAATCTTTCCTACTCCAGTCTAACTTCCAAGAATCGGTCGCGGATCAAAATACCCGAACGCTTCGGTAATTTTGCCGCCCTCGACGCGAAATTTCTCTAAAATTGTCACAATTCCAAAAACTCCGTCAACTTCCCAATGCGTCACGACAAAATCGTCTTCGCAAACGTGGCTGAGAACGCGAATATCGTGTATCGCGGGCAAAAATCCGGCTAAGAAAGCCCGAAAATTTTCCGCGCCGCGGTGTTTTCCTGAGATCGGGTCTTCAAATTCAATGTCTTCGGCAAACGGGGCAAGCGACAAATCTTTTTCTTTCAAGGCGTTCAAATAAGCCTCGACTACTTTGATATTTTCTTCTTTCATCACTAAAATCTCCTAAAATCTTTGTAAAATCCTTTATTCGTTTTGTTTATGCTTGCGGTTTCATTTTTTCACGTTAAAATCAAACAGAGATGCCGACTTATCCTAACTTAATATCTGATTCATTATTAATCAACGAAACGATTCAACTTTTACAATCCTCCGGCGGTCGTGCTTCGGCTGTCAAGGTCGTTGATTATGTCATGAAAATCCGCCGACCTGAGCCGGATTTGGCTAAAATACTGGTTTCCGACCTAATTCAAATTGATCCGCGTCTGCAAATGAATGATGATACGGTCGAACTCGTTGAAAAGAGTTTTGCTAACCGGAAATTGGACGAAACCGATTATGTGGTGTTTGATTTTGAAACGACCGGCGCAAAAACTCCGCCGTGCCGCGTCACCGAAATCGGCGCTTATCGCGTCGAAAACGGCGCAATCACGGACGAATTTCATACTTTAATTAATCCCGAAACGCCCATTCCTTTTTTTATCACGCAGCTGACGGGAATTTCCGACCGAATGGTCAGATACGAACCGAAATTTCACGAAATTGCCGCCGATTTTCTTGATTTTATCGGCGATTCCGTTCTTGTCGCGCACAACGCAAATTTTGATATGCGTTTTTTGAATCACGAAATCGGTAGAATTCACGAAAATTTCCGCGTTGCCAATCCGTCGCTCTGCACCGTTCAGCTTTCGCGCAAACTCCTTCCGCATATCGAAAATCATCGCCTGAACACGGTCGCCAATTATTTTTCCGTTTCGCTCGTTAATCATCACCGCGCTTCGGACGATGCCCGCGCGACCGCATATATTTTTATCAATCTGCTCGAAGACCTGCAAACTCGCGGCGTGTATGATTTGGCAACTGCTAAAAAACTGAAGCTTTAAAAGATAAAAAGGTGAAAAGGTGAAAAAGGGTAAAGGTGAAAAAGTTAGCGGCAAGCTAATCAACAAAACTTTTACCCTTTTATCCTTTTTCACTTTTCGTCTTTTAAAATGCTAAAATATCCGTTTTGATAAAAGCCGGGAGAAGTTTTCTATGTTAGACAATTACAATTTACCGCTCGTTAATCAGCAAAATCTTGATATTCGCTCAACGCCGCACGCGGAGATGAATCTTTTTCCGCTCGATACTTTCGAGTATGAATACGCCGGGCGTGAAATCTGGGTTGAATTTGAAATGCCCGAATTTACGGCGATTTGCCCGTTTTCGGACTTTCCCGATTTTGCCGTGATTCGTCTGAAATACGTTCCGCACGAACGCTGTATCGAACTCAAAAGTTTGAAACTTTATATCAATTCGTTTCGCGAAGTAAAAGTTTTTCACGAACACGTCATCAATATTATTCTGGAAGATTTCGTCAAGGCTTGCGACCCGTTAAAGGTTGAACTTGAAGGCGATTTTCACGTTCGGGGAAATATCAAAACGGTTGTTCGCGCCAGCTATACTAAGTGAGAAATGAAAAATAAAACAAACTCTCACTTTTTATTTCTCATCTCTCACTTCTCAATGATTCACTGCCGCTAAGACGCTTGGTTGCGTAACCAGATGTTTGGTGCAGGCTTTTTCGATTAGTTCGTCGAGCTTTCGTTCGATTGTTTTTGCGCTCGCCAAATCCGCGTTGGTAACTTCCGAAACTATCAAAAAACGTGCTTTTTCCAAAAAAGTCTGTTCGCGGAACGAGAGTTTTTTTTCGTGGCTTAGAAAGGTGAGTTTTTTCAGCACGTCGGCCGCTTCAAACACATCGCCGGATTGCAGTTTGAGGCTGAATTCACGTGAACGGATCTTCCAGTCGTTCGAAACTTCGCTGAAGTCCGCGCCGAGAAATTCGATTAGTTTTCTGTATTGTTTAGCACAAATTACATCGCGGATTCCGACAGTTTCAACATTGTCGGTCGGCACAAAAATTATCGAATTATCGCTCAGCACGCGCAGAAAATAATAGCTTAACGAATCATCGCCGCCGTCGCGCTTTTTGATGTCTTCGACGACACACACACCTTGAGTTGGATACGCAACCTTTTGCCCGATACTCAATTCCATAATGTGTTTTTCTCCTTTCTGAAAATTCCAAAGATGAGAAAAGGAGCGAATATCCAAAAAATCAATTCGCCGTTTAAAAGAGCCTTTGCTGATTCGAAGTAACTTCAATATAACACATCGGCGGCAAACTAGGAAAGAAATTTGAAATTGTATTTTTTGAGATGAAAAACGATTGCTGAAGCAAAACCGGTTGGTGGTTTGTTTTAATCGGCGACCGGTTTTTCCGACGGAAGTTTTCGGCAAAGCAAAAGGCGAAAGTTTTTAACCTTCCGCCTTTTTAATTTTTACACATTTACTTACGTGCGTGTTTCTGCCCTTAGATTCCTGCGCCGTGGCATTTTTTGAATTTTTTGCCTGACCCGCAGTAGCATGGTTCATTCGGTTTGACTTTTGGCTGGTCGCGTTTGAACGGCGTGTGTTTTGTAACTTCCGTATCGCCGGCGACGGTCGCGGTTGCCATGGCGCCGGTGAAAGCCATTCCGGCGGCTTGTTTGCGGGCGCGTTGGCGTTCCAATCTTTCGAGGCGTTCCATTTCTTCCTGTTCGTCTTTGACGACGATTTCGAGGTTGAACAATGCCCGCGAAGTGTGCGTGTCAATGCGGTCGAGCATATCCTGGAACATATCGAAACTCTGCTTTTTGT
>JBDTZT010000015.1:0-15065 GCA_040005005.1 Actinomycetota bacterium | reverse complement strand
TCGACAACGCAGATTTACACGCAGGTCTCAATGGAAAAACTGATTGAAGTTTACGACCGGGCGCATCCGAAGGCGTAAGGTTCAATAAAGGAGAAATGGATGAAAAAGATTCTGTTTTTATTTCTCGTGCTGAGTTCACAAATTTTTGCCCAAAATAATTTGGCGGCGGTAAAATTCGACGAATTTGATGATTCGACCGACAGTTATTCTTCAATGAAAGAAACATCTCTTTCGGAAAGATTGCAGCGCTTTGTCAAACAAGTCAAAAAAGAGCGCGGGAAAAGAGTTTACATAATTTATTATGTCGCCAGAAAAGTGAAATCTTTTGAAGAAAACAAAATTTCATATTGGGCTGATATAGCCAAATATGAAATTACCTCTAACACCCGACTTCAAGACGAGGAAGTTATTATAATTAACGGCGGATTCAGAGAGAAAAACACGCTCGAATATTGGATCGCGCCGAAAAAGTCGGCGGCGCCTGAACTGACCCCGACTTTTAGTAAATCAGAGAGTTTTACGTGTCCCGGCATTTACGTGAATCAGGACGGAATGGAGTTTGATAAAACCAATCCCGTATATTTTAGAGTTTCCGTTTATCCGAAAGTGGGCGAAACCTACGAATGGAAGGTTTCTTCGGGAAGGATCATTGAAGGGCAGGGCTCAGATTTCATAAAAGTTAATCTGAGTAATACCGATTCTAATCGTGTGACTGCTTTTGTCGAAGTTGGCGGACTTCCTCTGCCGTGTGAAAAGACGGGTTTGATAACCATCGAAATCGGCAAGAAGCCCTATTTGTTCGACAGCGCGGCGCGTTATAACTTTTCTGAATTGTCAGCCAGATTGGATGGACTTATGAATGCGCTCGGCAACCAACCGACAATGACCGGTTACATAATCGTTTATGCCGCTCGCAAAGGCGGCATTCGCGAACGTGAAATGGCAATTCGCAGCGTTCAGAAATATTTTGCTTTTCGGCGGTATGATTTGAGCAGAGTTAAGATCATCAGAGGCGGATTCAGGGAATATAATACCGTTGATAGCTGGTTGGTGCCGCTCGGAGTTAATGCGCCCGTCCCGACTCCAAGCGTGGATTCCCGATTTATCGAAATTCCGAAAAGAACCAAAACTCGAAAGAAATCTTGATTAAATAAGCAATTAGTTTATTAAAAGAGTTTTGATTTATACTTCAATCAAACAACTTCTTTCCCCGATTCTTTAAAAATATGAAAAAAATCTACTGGCTTTTGATTGTGATTTTTATCTTTTCTTCGCTCTCGCAGGCGCAGGACAAACTGCTTTCGATTGACGATATTTACGATTCGCAAAAGCGCATTCCGTTTTCGGGCAAGCCTTTAGCGATTCGCGGCTGGACGAAGGACGGAAAGGCTTACAAGGTTTTTCAGGGCGGCGAACTGCTTCGGGTTGATGCACTTTCAGGGCAGTCTGCACCGGTTTACGACACGAAAAAATTCGTTTCCGCGTTGTCGCAAACAAACGGTTTTACGATTGACGAGGCCAATCAAATCGGACAATCGCAGTTTCAGCAATTCAACGAAGCCGAAACTGCCGTTTTGATCAATCACAACAACGATTTATGGATTTACGATTTAACGCGCGGAACGGTCAAACAGTTGACCGACACAATGCGCGACGAAGAACTCGAAGCTGGTTTTTCGCCCGACGGAAGAATGGTCAGTTTCGTGCGCGGAATGAATCTTTTTGTCGTTGACGCGGCGACCGGCAAAGAAAAACAACTGACGCGTGACGGCGGCGAGAAAATCTTGAACGGCTATCTCGATTGGGTTTACGAAGAAGAACTCTACGGACGCGGGCAGAAACGCGGTTATTGGTGGTCGCCAAACTCAAAATTCATCGCGTTTCTGCGAACCGATGAAGCACCCGTGCCGAAGTTTGTTTTGACCGACGACACGGAAACTAATCAGCGTGTCGAAAACACCGATTATCCGCAAGCGGGCGACCCGAATCCGATTGTCACGCTCGGTATTGCCGATGTCACGAAAACAAGTCTGATTCCGAACGTCACGAAAATTCCGAAAGTCGGCGACAAAATTCCGCCGTCGTTCGCGCGTTTCGGCGATCTCGTGAAATTTGTTGACACTTCAAAATACAAACCTGAAGATTTTTTGATTCCGCGTGTGACGTGGACACCTGATTCACGCGCCGTGATGTATCAGGCGCAAAACCGCGAGCAAACCTTTCTCGATGTCAACGTCGCACTGGCAACGGACGCAAAAACGACGACCGTGATGACGGAAAAATCGCAGACGTGGGTCGAAGCAATTGATAATCCGACGTTTTTGAAGGATGGAAGCGGAATCTGGCAATCGGCACAAAACGGTTTTCGGCATCTTTACCGCTACGACAACAACGGCAGACTTATCAAGCAAATCACCGACGGGCGTTGGGAAGTGAGCGAATTTTACGGCGTTGACGAAGCGCGCAGTTTTGTTTATTTTTCGGCAATCGGCGAAAACAATGATTGGATCAACACGCAAATTTACCGCATCAAGCTCGACGGCTCGGAATTAAAGCGTTTGACCGATACTACGGGAACGCACCGTGCTTTATTTAATCCGACCTTTACGCATTTTATTGACGCTTGGAGCGATGCCGCGACGCCGACGCAAACCCGGCTCTATACGGCCGACGGAAGAAACGAAAAGATTTTGGATGAAAATAAAGTTCCGGTTCTCGGCGCCTACAAACTCGGCAAAACCGAGTTTCTGAAAGTCAAAACCCGCGACGGATTCGAGATGGAAGCGATGCGAATTTTGCCGCCTGATTTTGACCCAGCGAAAAAATATCCGGTTTTTGCCTTTACATATTCAGGTCCGCACGCGCCTTCGGTGAGAAATCGTTGGGGCGGAACGCAATTTATGTGGCATCAGATGTTGGCGCAGAAAGGTTATATAATCTGGATTTGCGACAATCGCACGGCATCGGGAAAAGGCGTCGAATCAACGTGGAAGGTTTATCAAAAGTTCGGTCAGACGGAAGTGCCGGATTTGGAAGACGGTTTCAATTATCTGAAATCTCTGCCGTATGTTGACAGCTCGCGCATCGGAATGTGGGGCTGGAGTTACGGCGGTTTTATGACGAGTTATTTTATGACGCACAGCAAAACCTTAAAAATGGGTATCGCGGGCGGACTCGTCGGCGATTGGTCGCTGTATGATTCAATCTACACCGAGCGTTATATGCGAACTCCAAACAACAACGCGGACGGCTACAAAAAAGCTTCGGTTATTGCCAACGCCGCCAACCTAAGCGGCAAACTGCTGATCATTCACGGCGCGATTGACAACAACGTGCATCAGCAAAACGCGCTGAAATTTATTTACGAGCTGCAAAAAGCCGGAAAACAATTCGAGTTTATGACCTACCCGACACAGCGCCACGGCGTTCAGCGCGGCACGCCGCAGGAAAAACATCTCTACACGATGATGACCGATTTTATCGAACGAAACCTTTAGGAAAATTACGATTTGCGAATTAAAAGAATCTTTCCGACATTCGTAATTCGTAATTTGAAATTCGTAATTGCCCAAAGGCAACCAATTCAAAATCTCACTGCATCAATCATCAGTAAATGTGCAAAATAATTCGGCTGCTTTGCAAAAAGCTCTCGCTTATCTGAAGGCGCGAAATGCCGAAATTGACGAGCCTTACGCACTCGCGCTTTACGGTTTGGCTTCGTTTGACGCGGGCAACGCGGAAGAAGCGAAAGCGGTGATGGACGCCGATTGGAGCCTCAGCCGTTACGACGTTTTGCCTGACCGAATCGTTTTGTATATGTGGTCAAAAGCCGGCGGCACAAAGTTTAATTTCAAATTAAACCGCGCTACGGCATCAACGCGCAAACGCCCGCGTCAACCGTTTAGGATTATTACAACGAAGAAGCCAAAGCGACGCTTCCGCCGCTGAAATTTGAAGTTAAATAAAACAGGATAAACAGGATTTGCCGGATTAATTAATTTCCCTGTGAATCCTGTTTAAATACTTCGTATTATCTATTCGCTTTGATTATCGTCAACGGTAATTTCGGGAAACTCCGCCGTAAACTGCTCGCGCGGTTTTGAATCAATTTCGCTGCGCAAGGGACGCGTTCCAACATTCGCTTTGAATTTGCCGTTGTCGTCGTAAAGCCTTCTGTATTGCGCCGAGTTGCGGATAATTCCCTGCACGTAGCCTTTTGTTTCCTTAAACGGAATCGCTTCGACAAATTCGTCCATTTCCGACGGTAAGCTCGCCGTCCATTGCGGCACGCGTCCGGGTCCGGCGTTATAAGCGACGGCGACGAATTCGACGCGCCCGAATTTGTCATACTGGTCGCGGATAAAAGCCGTGCCGAGTTCGATGTTGAGCGCGGGTTGAAAAAGCGTTTCGGCGGAAATCGAAGTGGTTGACGAATTGTATTTTTTAGCGACGGCGCGGGCGGTCGGAATCAGCAGTTGCATCAAGCCGTAAGCGTTCGCGCCCGATTTTGCTTTCGGGTCAAAAATTGTTTCCTGACGGATAAATCCGGCAACTTGAAACGGGTCGAGTCGGCGCTGCGCCGCCCAATATTTAATGTCGCTCCAGTTTGTCAAAGGATAAAAAATATCCCACTCCTCGCGCCCCATTTCTTCGGGAAACATCTGCGCGTAATCAGGATAGCTTGCCTTCAAAGCATTTAGAGCATTAACCTGATCGCCTTTCAAACGATAATGTTTGGCGAGCGCAAGATTGATTTTCGGGCTGTTTCCCGCAGTTTTCTGCGCTTCTTTGAGTTCGTCAATCGCCCAGTCAAAAAGTCCGACGATGCTTAATTCTTCCGATTTATCGGCGCGTTCGAGTTCCTTCGGAGTTGAAGTTTCCGCCGCGACCGTGACGACCTTTAAATTCGCGACCGCTTTCAGGACGAGCGAACCGGCAGGAAAATTCGGTGCTCCTTGGCATTTACCCTGACCGCGCAAACCCGTCAATCTCTGCAAAGCGAGATAGCCATACCAATTTGCGCCGTAACGGTAAATCACGCCGTCGTAAAGCGCACAAGCCTCCGGTATTTTCCCCGCGAGTTCTGAATCACGCGCCGCCCAATAACCTGCCTTGCCGCGATTGGTCGAATCTTTGTCAACATAACGCGCCAGATGTTCGAGCAGCATCTGCGACGAAATTTGATAATTTTTGTCGTCGTGCTGCATCCACGCAAGTTCAAACTGCGCTCCGGCGACGTTTATCGCGTTCGGATATGACGCCACCGCGCTTTGCAGAAAATAGCTTTCGTCCGGCTTGTTTTTCGCTTCACGCGCCGCCATTCCGACATCAATCAACGCTTTCGGCGTTAATTTTCCATTGGGAAATTTTTGGCGCATTTCTTCGACGCTCGTTCGTGCCTGCGCCCAAAGTTTGTTTTTGGCATAACCTAGTGCGAGATTATAATAGGCTTCTTCTTTTTCTTTGGAAGAAACGGGAAGCGCATTAAAGGCATTTTGTGCTTCCGTCATATTTCTCAGATTGGCGAAAGTTATCAGTCGTTTTAGTTGAATTTCGGGTGTCATCGCGCCCGAAAAACTCGAAATCAAAATTCCGTAAGCCGCGCCTGCTTCCGGATAATTTTTCACAGCGTAAAGTTTATCGGCGCGCGCCGTTATTTCTTCCGCTGTTTGCGGCGTTAGAGGCTGGCTCAAAAAAGTTAATTTTGTTTCGGCTTCCTTCGCTTCATTGGTTCCCGCACCGTAAAAATAAACCTTTCGATAAAATTTTATTGCGTCTGCCTGATTGCCGCTTGTTTCATATGCTTTTGCGGTGAGCAGAAGCGCATCAGCTTGATTTTTGTTGTTCAAATCTTGCAGAAAGTTCGGAACTTGCGCGGCTTGTCCTGACTGCATTGCCGAATTGGCCCACAGCATTTTTGCGTCGCGCAGTCGCAGGGAAGTCGGAAAATCCTGCACGAATTGGGCAAAAACAATCATCGCTTCGGCGTGTTTTCCGGCAGCTTGCAGTGCGCGTCCGCGAAGCCAGAGCGCATAGTCGGCGAGCTTGGTTTTTTCGCGGAAAACGTTTGTATCGAGAATTTGCGCCGCGCCTTCAAAATCCGAATTCTCAAATCTGATCCGTGCCCGCAGAAGTTTTGCCAATGCGCCCGATTTGGTTTTGGCAAAACGGTTTTCGATTTCGGCAACGACGCTTTCGGGCGGTAATTTTCCGTCTTTGGTCAGTTCGCGCAGAGTTTTCAGCGCGTCGTCGTCCGACATTGTTCGGACAAACGCCGAACAGCTCGTCGTCAGCGGAACGGTTAAAAGCGTGAAAGCAAAAGTTGTAAAAATTAAAAAAGAATGAAAACAGGGGCGGTAAAATCTGAATTTTGACATTTTAAGAACTCCGGAGTTTTGATGCGAAATATTTGAGGAAATTTGTCTCGCCGCAAACATTGAAAAAAACCTTTGAGGCAAGCGGATTTCGTTATATCATAACAGAGAAAACACAATTTTCCTAAAACTTAAAAAGTTGCGATTATCGTAATAATTTAGCGTTGAAGAGGAAGAAGAAATTTAAGATTGAATTTATATGTGAATCGAGAATAGAAAAGAATTTGCGCCAAACTTTGCGTTTTGCACCTTTGCCGCTTGGCGGGAGAAAAATCCCGTTTGCCGGTAAAGATTTTAGTTGCCAATTAATCTATATTTCCTGCAAAGTGGCAAAGAATAACTTTATTTTCAGTTTTTATGTTTCTATTCTTGATTCACATTCCGGGTTGCTTTTGAGGAAATAAACAATGAAAAAACTTATTCTCGCGCCGATTTTTGTGCTTGCCTTTGCGCTGACGGCGGTTTCGCAAATACCGAAACCGACTCCGCCTGACGACGTTGTGGTTAAAATTTCGACGACTTTGATTCAGATTGATGTCACCGTTACCGATTCAAAAGGCAAAATCGTGACGGGACTAAAGCCCGAAGATTTTGAAATTTACGAAAATGGCGAGAAGCAGAAAATAGCGAACTTATCATTTGTTTCAAGTGTCAAAGAAAATACCGAAACCGTTAAAAATCCGAATGAAAAAATTCCTGTTCCGATTCCGCAGACGGAACTAAAAGTCGAGCAAATAAAGAGAACTTTCGCGCTGGTGGTTGATGATTTATCGTTATCGTTTCAAAGCGCGTATCAAGTTCGCCGCGCTCTGAAAAAATTTGTTGACGAACAAATGCAGGACGGCGATCTGGTGGCGATTATTCGCACGGGCGCGGGAATCGGTGCGCTTCAGCAATTTACTTCCGACCGGCGGCAGCTTTACGCAGCGATTGAAAAAGTCGTCTGGAATCCGCTTGGTCGCGGAAATATCGGCGCGTTTGCCCCGATCCGCGACAGTGAAAAAATCGAAAATGAAACCGAAACCGAGCAACAAAAGCAAGACAGAGAAAATTCTGAAAATGCTTTCGAGGATTTTCAAAGCGCGACTTTCGCGACCGGAACGCTTGGCGCACTCAAATTTATTGTCAACGGAATGAAGGAATTGCCCGGACGCAAATCCGTGATGTTGTTCAGCGACGGCTTTAAACTTATGCAGCGCGACGAGCAGGGTTTTACCGAAAGCGGTAAGGTTTTGGAATTTTTGCGCCAGTTAGTTGATTTGGCAAATCGTTCGTCGGTTGTTTTCTACACGATTGATGCGCGGGGTTTGCAAACTACCAGCATTACGGCGGAAGACGACGTTTCCGCCGATCCGCAAAGACTTCAGAAAGTGCTTTCAGATCGCAGTGCGGAGCTTTTGGATACGCAGGAAGGTTTGACTTATCTGGCACAGCAAACAGGCGGTTTTGCGGTAATTAACAGCAATGACATCAGCGGCGGCATTCGCAAAGTTATTGATGACCAAAGCTATTATCTGATTGGTTACGAGCCTGATTCCGATACCTTCGACCCGAAAACAAGACGATTTAACAAACTCGAAGTCAAGGTTAAAAACAAAAGTTTGAAGGTGCGCTACCGAAGCGGATTTTTTAATGTGGCGAGTGAAAATGTCGCCAAAATGCCGACCACGCAAACGCCGGTTCAGCAAATTCAAAACGCATTGACTTCGCCGTTTGCGGCCAACGATATTTCTTTGCGGCTTAACACTCTGTTTGGCAATGACGAAACGCAAGGCTCTTTTGTGCGTTCGCTTTTACATATCAACGCGCAGGATTTAAAATTTACCGACGAAGCGGACGGCACCAAAAAAGCGGTTTTTGATATTTTGGCGGTAAGTTTCGGCGACAACGGCGCGGCGATTGATCAGATTGCCAAAACCTATACGCTCATCGCCAAAGATGAAGGTTACAAAAGAATTCTGAAAGACGGATTTGTTTATTATTTTACATTGCCGATAAAAAAAGCCGGCGCGTATCAGTTTCGCGTGGCGATTCGGGACGCGCAAGCCGGAAAAGTCGGTTCGGCTTCGCAATTTATCGAAGTGCCGGATTTGAAAAAAGAGCGTTTGACCATTTCGGGAATTGTTTTGGAAAATCTGACGGAACAGCAGTGGAAACGGATGGGAAACAATGAACCGAATATAGGCGACAAACAATTAAATGCGCCGGTTGATTTTCCGGATCCGATGATTGATACATCGCTCAGGCGTTTCAAACGCGGCTCAATTTTGCGCTACGGATTTGAAGTTTATAATGCCAAACTAGACGCGGCAAAAAAGCCGAATCTGACCGCGCAAATCCGTGTTTTCCGCGAGGGCAAAATGTTGCTTGAGGGCAAACAGAATGCGGTTGAATTTCTGGGACAGACCGATGTGCAAAGAATAAAATCGGCGGGCGCGATTAATCTCGCCAGCGGGATGCCCACGGGCGATTACATTTTGCAAATCATCATTACGGACAATCTGGCAAAAGAAAAACGTAAAATCTCAACCCGATTCGTCCAGTTTGAGATTACTGAATAAACGAAAAGAGGAGAAAAAGATTATTTCTTTTTCTCCTCTTTATCTTGTCGTTATTTCTTAACTAGACAGTTTTCCCGGATAAGCTGCGCCGAGTTTATTTTCGTCGCCTTCGGCTAAATTACTGACTAATTCATAATGAAAATAATCGAATTTCGCGGCTACTGGCGGCTGCACGCGTTTGTCATACATTTCACGCGAACGGTCAATCGCTTCGCGCAGTCGTTCGTAAAGGTCGCTTCCTGCGCGTCCTTCTTTGACCTTTTGCTCGTTGTAAAGTTTGATTTCCGAAACCAGCAAACGGGCAAAACGTCGGGCGTCGTTATGCAAACGGCGTTCGTCTTCCGAAACTTCGATCGGCAAATCAACATTTCGTTCGCTGAAACGGCTTTTGACGGGTTGTTTAACGGCTACTTCGCTAACTGTTTCAACTGGTTCGGCGACAACGCTTTCCACTTTACCGTTTTCCGTAGCAATTGAATCATAAGATTGTCCGTTTGTTGGACGGAAATTCTCGACCTCATATTGCGGAGTTTCAAACGACGGAGTTTCCTCATATTCAATTTTTGGAGTTTCAAACTGATATTCACTGCTTAAACTCGGCGCATATTCGGTTTCCGCAACCGGTATTTCGGTTTCAAAAGTTTGCGGTTCGGAAATTTTATACGATGGAGTTTCATACTCGACAGGAGTTTCCTTGGAAAAATAATCTTCGGTTTCAACTGTCTGACTCCAAGTCGGCGCCGGTTCAAAAGTTTGGACTTCTTCTGGCGAAACATGAAAATCTTTAGGTTCGTCAAGCGTTTCTTCCGGTATCGAAACTTCTTTGACCGCATTATCGGAAACTTCGGAAACAAATTCGGACGGCACAGTCTCCGTGTTACCACTCGGTCTAAATGAGAAACTGTCGCTTTCGACAGGCGTTTGATAATCCGGCTCTGCAAATACTTCGACAGGTTGTTCGATAGGTTTATAAGAGAAATTTTCTTCGACAGAAGGCGTATAAGAATAGATTTCTTCTGCTTCGGAAAAACTTTCTGCTTCGTGTTTTTCTTCCGGTTCGGTTAATTTTTCTTCGCTTGTTTCTTCGGCGGCGGTTAAACTTTCTGCTTCGTGTTTGGGTGATTCAGTTTCCGCAAATTGATAGGATTCAGCATAAACAGGCGCAGATTCTTCAACTGTTTCTTCGCGCGGATCTTCAATAGATTCTTCAGACTCAGCGGAAGTTTCAAATGTTACAGGTTGCGGTGCTTCAAAATTATTGGTACTTTCTGCGGTTTCTTCAGTCACTGCCTCCGTTGGCGGTTGCACTCCCCGCGCAGAAGCCAAAATTTCAACGGTCAAACTGGCGACCCGAACCAATGTTTCCAATGCTTCAATGTTGACATTTTCGCCTTCGGTGCCATAATCGGCGTAAAGCACGGCGACGCTTCTTCCGCGCACGACGAGCGGTACGGCATACATTCGGTCAGGGTGCCCGAATTCGAGTTTGTTCAGATAAATCGAATCATCGGAATATGTTCCGTAAGAACTTTCAACTGCCGTCAAAGACCGCACGGCTTCGCCCAAAACGGTTGATGCCGCAACCGGAAAGAAAACTTCGCGAACAGCCAGTTCATCAGCATTTTCGCCTTCTTTACCAAAAACGCGCCAACCGACGAGATGTTCGTTTTTGATGATGAAAAATGCGCCACGCGGCGTAAATTGCGCCGCGTGTTGGACTAAGGTTTTCAGTATTGCCGATTGCGTCGTTTTACTGCTGATGTCGTTAGTTGCATCGCGGATTTCGCTGAGGCCGACAGAAGAGGCGACGGTTGACGAGAAGGCATTTTCTTTTTCCATATCTTCCGCTTCGGCAATTGCCGTTGCAGTGATACGTGCGCCTTCGTCCCGCGATAATCGCAGATGTTCAATAACCGTTTCCGTAAAATTTACGTCAAGTTCCCGGTCGGCGGCGATGCGAGCGGAAAAATTTTGAAAAACTTCATCAAGCTGGGCTTTATGTTTTTCAAATTCAGCTTCGAATTGCTTTTGAAATTCAGATACTTCCTGCCTCATATCGGCAAGAACATTTTTGAGATAACTCTCGAATTCAGTCCTTAAACTTAGTTCGAGTTCTTCACTATTCACTATATTTCTCCTCCGTTTATTGAAAACACAGTATTTCCTGGATGAAAACTGGCGGTCTGGTGTAGATTTTTGAACCCTGCTATGACGAGATGCGGCATTCTTTGACATGCCTCCATAAGATTATGAACAATTTTGTGGTTTTATGTCAAGAAAATCTTTTAACATAAAGAAATAAAATTTGTTAAAAGGTTTTCAATAAAGTAAATTAACACTGAATAAAATCTTTTCCGATAAATAAACTTTTCCAAATATCAGATTGCGACAACCTCGATTTCAGGATCAATTTCATCTTTAATCATATTTTCAATTGCCATCAATGTTCCGGTTAAACTGGACGGACAACTCCCGCACGCACCTTCGTAACGAATCTTCAAAGTGCTGTTTTCAAGCCCGATAATTTCGAGCCAACCGCCGTCGCTTGCCAGATAAGGACGAATTCTTTCGTCAAGTAATTCATTGATTTGGGCGATTTTCGGGTTGTCGCTGAGGGCGGCAGCGATTGCCCCACCGACCGATTCTATCGCGCCGTTTCCGTTTTTTACGGCGATTGATTCAGCGGCCCGAATCGGTACTGCCAATATAGGTAAAATCTCGTCCCAATCGGCTTCGTCCGTCTTTTCGACCGTAATCATTTTGTCCATATAAAAAACGGAAACGACCTCGCCAATTTCAAAAATTGATTTGGCTAGTGTATCGTTTTCAGCATCTTCGACGGATTTAAACGAATGCGAAGTGCCGTAACTGACGGGCTCTTTTAAAATAAATTTAACGGCGTTCGGATTTGGTGTTTCTTGTATATCTGCTATTTTCGGCATTTTCTTAAAACTCTTTTTAAACTTAAAATGTAAAGTTTATTAATCTTTACATTTTTGTCAACATTATACCGTATCTTGAAACAAAAATCATTAAGAGAGTGAACTCTTCAAAAATTACACTTAAAACTTTTAATTATTGATGCAGAAATTTGCTGATTTAGAAAGCGTGGAGTGATGCAAAGTAAACTTATCGTTTAAAAATGGACACAGTCCGATTTAACCGTTAAAACGGCAAACGACAAGCGGAAATTATAAAATTTACAAACTGCCGCCTGCCATCATTATAAATGAAAATTGTTCGGTAATTATTCAGTAATGTGAATATCATCCGTTTTATTAAGTCTGCTCGACAGAAAAATCACGCCGAAAACAGCAGTCAAAATCGCAAAAACGATACCGACAACCAGCACTAGAGTGCTTCCGTTTTCCTGAGATTGAAAATAATAAAACGAACCGACTGCGACTACTAAAGAAACCAAAGTTAAAAGCAGATACATAATGCTTCATTTACCTCCCTTATTGTTGAAAAAGGTTAAAACTTCCAAAGTTGTCAGCCACTTTCAGAATCCTGAAATTAAGACTTTCAATCTCGCTGACAAACTTATCAAACTGCTTATTTTGGAATGCAAGTAGATAGTAACTCTATTTTTGATAAAAACGCAAGAATGTTTTTGAGTTGAAGAGTAAAACATTTTACATTTATTTGAGCGTAAAATATTGGAAAGAGGAAATTATGAACATTCGTTTAGCGGAAAAAGCGGACGCGGCGGCCTTAGTTGAATTTAATCAGGCGATGGCTCTCGAAACCGAAGGCAAAAATCTCGATGCACAGATTTTGCAAAGCGGTGTCGAATCGGTTTTTCACGATGGAAGAAAAGGCTTTTATGTCGTAGCTGAAGAAGACAGGCAAATTGTCGGCGGTTTAATGATAACTTTTGAATGGAGCGATTGGCGCGACAGTTGGTTTTGGTGGATTCAGAGCGTTTATATTTTGCCCGCATATCGTGGTCACGGAATTTATCGCTTTCTGTATGAATTTGTTAAAGACCGCGCCAAATTACAGAAAGATGTTTGCGGATTTCGGCTTTATGTTGAAAAAGAAAACGTGCGGGCACAAAAAGTTTATGAAAAACTCGGAATGGAAACTTCGCATTATCTGATGTATGAGGAAAAGATTTAAAAGAAAAAGCCGAAGTCGGAATTTCCGGCCTCGGCTAGATTAATGAAAAGCAAATCCAAAAAGCGTAATTGTTGAATATGAGATAGAAGATAAATGAAACGTTCACCCGATAATAAATTGTATGCACTTCAAAGTTTTGCTTTTCAAAACTAAAAATTTAATTTCAATTTTCAAATCCGATTTCTCAATCGGTGCAAAACAAAAACAACTGAAATTTCCCTTGTCTAACCCCTTGATTACCTGCCCTTGTTCGTAAAAAGTTGTCCTTCCGTATTTTGCCTGATGCTACCGTGTCCGCGTCCTTGTGCGAATTCTTTAGGCAACCGGTGTGCCATTATAGAAAAATTATCTCTAGCCTCTAAAATCCCTGTAAAATAAATAAGTTAGAAGGATTATTAACTTTTTGGATTAAAAATAAAAGTGTAGCTTTTGCATACACATTTAGAATCAGCACAATTAAATGTTCGCTTTTCGTTCAATTACGAAGCAATTTTATGTTTTAATTTAATGTATGACAAATATCAGCGAACCGGAATTTTCACGCATCTGCCAAGGAGTTTATGAAGATCGCAAAAAAATCTACAATCACAATCCAATCGGCACCGAGGAAGAAACGCTTTTGTGGATGCTTTTGAGTATTTTGATAAGTTATCTGAGTCTGTCGGAAATCGAAACACCGTGTTTCACGGGAATGCCGACCGCCAAAACTTACCGGCAAGCAATTTTATTTGTTTTGAAAGATAGAAAAACAGAAGAATTTGACGCGGAAAGCTATCTCAATGATTTAATAAAATAATGATTATCGAAAAATTTGTCTTAACACCTTTTCAGCAAAACACACGCATCGTCGTTTGCGAAGACACGGGCAAAGCAATTTGCATTGATCCGGGCGAAGATTCGGCGGAAATCGAATCATTTTTAAATGAAAACGATTTTGAACTTCAGGCAATTACGCTGACGCACGGACATTTTGACCATATCGGCGGAACTTCTGCCCTGCACAAAAGATTTCCACAAGCGGAAATCTTTTTACACAAAGACGATGAAGATTTTTATTACGGTTTGCCCGAACAACCGCTTTTTATGGGCATTCCACGTCATCAGCTAAAGATTCTCGGGTTTGAATATGAACAACCGCCGCCGTTAACGCGAAATTGGCAAGACGGCGAAATTTATGCGGTCGGAAACTTGCGTTTCAAAATATTACATTGCCCCGGACACACACGCGGACACGTTGTAATGGCGGAAGAACGAGAACAAAAAGTTTTCGTCGGCGATTGTTTGTTTGAAGGCTCAATCGGCAGAACGGATTTACCGGGCGGAAGTTTCGATCAATTGATGGATTCGATAAATACTAAAATCTTACCACTCGGCGATGATTTTACGGTTTATTCAGGACACGGAAGCGAAACGAGCGTTGGGCGCGAGAAAGCGACGAATCCGTTTTTGACGGGCGTTTATCATAAGACGCAGGGAAGATTTATGTAAAATTTCCGTCAAGCACTAAACGAAATAGATTGTTTTCACGGGACGCGGAGAATAAAATGCGCCTTGCGGTTTGAATGTTTCAATATCGAACTTTCTTCGCAAACCGCAATCTTTACAGTAACAAAAGGTCGTCTTGTCAATTGTTACCGGCTTGCTCAAACGCTGATGCCAGCAGCCGAAAAGTCTTTTGATAAAGCTCTGTTTTTCTTCAATAAACGTGTTATTTAAAACTTCAGTTGTCGTTGTATCATTCATACTTATTACCAGTCCTTTGTGTGGAAAGTAATAGCAAACCTTATGCCATCAGAAAGAAAGTATGGGGTTGTAAAATTCGCGATTGAAGACTTGGATTTTTCGAAATTTTATCGGCTGCTGAGCTTCACAGAATCTCCAGTATAAAGCGCGAAGATTCTGCTCTAAAAGTTCTAAACATTCGTCTCTCGAGAGACGAATGTTTAGAACTTTTTCAAAAGAAAATATCTTGTTTAAGAGTTATTGTTTTTCGACAATATCTTTTTTC
>JBDTZT010000433.1:0-4435 GCA_040005005.1 Actinomycetota bacterium | reverse complement strand
TCCATCCTGTTGGAGAGCGCAGATAAAAGCGATCGTGGTCGTGGCAGGACAAACTTTAAAGCCAAGAATTGAATTGAACGAAATTTTCATTAGTGAAGCCGTAACGATTTCAGCAGATTCTAAACAAACAATCGAACAAGTTTCCAAAACCGTCAATATCATTGATTCTCAAGAATTGCGCGACCGTGCGGATTTTGCTTTGGCGGAAACTTTGCGGACGATTCCGGGTTTTCGTGTTCAGCAGCTTGGCGGCTTCGGGCGCACGGCGACGATTAAAACACGCGGCTTGCGAAATCAGGATACGGCCGTGCTGATTGACGGCATTCGTTTCCGCGATGCTTCGGCGATTACGGGCGATGCTTCCAGCTTCTTGTCGGATTTTACTTTGACGAGCGTTTCGCGCATTGAAGTTTTGCGCGGTTCGGGTTCGTCGCTTTACGGCACGAACGCGATCGGCGGGACGATAGATTTTCAAACCCCGAAACCGGGAAGCGGAATGCACGGACAAATCGGCGGCGCGTTCGGCGGTTTGGGTTTAGGAAGATTTCGCGGAAACTTTTCGGATGGACGCGCCGACGGCAAATTTGGCTTTAACCTCGGTGTTTCGCGCACCGTTTACACCAAAGGCATTGACGGCGCAGACGACGCGCACAACACCAATTTTCAATCGCGCATCGAATATAATCCATTTACAAAAACAAATATTTCCGCCAGATTCTTTGTTTCGGACGCTTATGTTCGGCTCAATTCGAGTCCTGACACACTTGGCATTTTGCCCGCGACCAATGCGACAATTATCAACGCCAATCAAGGCGTGAATTTTGTTTTCGACGCAAACGACCCGGACAATTTCCAAAAGTCTAAATTCTTCAACGCGCAAATTGTTTTGACGCAAATCATCAGCGGTAAACTCGTGTTTCAAGGTTATTATTCGGGTTTGAAAACTTCGCGCCAAAACACAAACGGGACGCTGGGCATCGGCTTTCAACCTTTCGGCGGCGATGAAACGAGTTTTTTTGACGGCACGATTCAAACCGCGAACGGACATTTCAACTGGACACCGAACCGCGTCAATACAATCACTTTCGGTTACGAATTTGAACACGAAAAATACGGCAACGACGGATTAACATTCGACGGTGCCGGCAATTTCTTCACCCGCGCCGGTCAATCGAGCAATACTTTCTACGCGCAGGATTTAATTAGTTTGCTCAACGACAAACTGCAGATCGCGGGCGGTTTCCGCGCACAGTTTTTCAGTTTGAAAACGCCGAAGTTCAGCGTCAACAACGCGCCTTACAACAACCTAACACTCGATAATCCGCCGACGGCTTATACCTTTGACGGCGCGGCTTCGTATTTTTTCGACAAAGCCGGAACGAAAATTCGCGCCCACGTCGGCAACGGTTATCGGGTTCCGTCGCTTTACGAAAGATTCGGCACGTTTTACAGCACATTTTTCAGTCCGCCTTTTGTCGCGCTTGGCGACCCAAATTTGCAGCCCGAAAAAACAATCGCGTTCGACGGCGGAATCGAACAAAACCTGTTCAAGAATCGCACCAAACTTTCGGCCACTTACTTTTACACAAAATTGATTGACACCATCGGTTTCGGCAACATCGTTCCGCCAATCGGTAGGACGGGCAGAGATTTCGGCGGCTATCTCAACACCAAGGGCGGCATCGCCCGCGGCGCGGAATTCAGCGGAAAAGTTCGGGCAAGTGATTCAACCGACATTTTTGCGTCCTACACATTCACGAACAGCGACCAACGCACGCCGCAAGTTTCAGGCAGCCGAATTATCGAAACTTTGGGTATTCCGAAACATCAGTTCACGCTCGTCGCAACACAGAGAATCAAACGCTTTTGGGCGAATATTGATTTTCTCGCTACAAGCGATTATCTAGCGCCGATTTTCAGCAACACGACTTTCGGAACGTATATTTATCGTTTCAAAGGCAACCGCAAAGCCGATCTGACCGCCGGATATACGTTTCCGTTCAATAACGAGAAACTAAATCTCCGCATCTATGGAACAATCGAAAACCTTTTTGACAATGAATATTTCGAAAACGGTTTTCGCACATTCGGCAGAACGGGCAGAATCGGTTTAAACTTTAGCTTCTAGTTTTATAACAAGATAAACAGGATTAGCAGGATAAAACAAAAATCAGGTTAATCCTGTCTATCCTGTTTGATTTTCTGCCAACGTTTTCGTATCTTTCGCATCAAAAAAGGTGTTATACTTTAGAAAAACAAGAAGGTGCGAAAGATATGAAGAATTTGTGTATCGTGATTTTGAGTTTAACGGCGGCGGTATCAATATTTGGGCAGACGAAAACGGTTACCAACTCCGATTTAGAAAAGTTTCGGCAGAAGCGTATCGAATCTGAAAAGAAGTTAAGGGAAGATTACGCGCGGATGGGCTTTCCGTCGCCCGAAGAATTGGAGAAGCAAAATGAAAAACGTCGCGCCGAACTTGAACAATACTCAACTCAACTAAGCCAGCAACGGGTCCAATCGCAAAACGATTTAGTAATCCAGGCAAACGTTCTTCGCACACAAATCGCTTCGATTGACGCGCAAATCAATTATCTTCGCCGTCAAAGCAACGGTTATTCCAATCAAAGTTTTGCTTACTCTTACGGCTTTGCGCCTTATGGTTATCGAATCAATCGCCCAATTATCCGCCAAAATCAACAGCTTCCGCCGAATATGCAAACCGTGCAGGATTACGCGAATATGTATCCGAGTTCACAAAGCCTTTACAATCAATCAATCGGCAACGTCCGCATTGGCGGCAATCTCAACAACAATCGCGGCAACTATCGCGGCGGCTACATTGCGCCGATTATCGGCGGCGGCAATTACGTCCAAAATGAAGCCAACGGACAACTCCTCTATCTCGAACAAACCCGCGCCGGACTCCTTGCTGAGTGGAGAATTTTAGAAGAACAAGCCCGCCGCGCCGGGGTGCGGATAGATTAGAAAGATAAATCAAAAAAGTCTATACAATCGGAGTGCGGACTCTGTTTTTCTCAACTTCGCGCAAACAATGCAAATAACGGAACTTTAACCCGACTCTATTTTTTAACGCATCTTTTTCGCGCAAAAGAAAACCTCTCGCCGAAAGTGAGCAATAACAGTCATTTTTTTGCTTCGACGCTTTGAGCGGCGGATTGTTTTGTTAATCGAAGGTCTCTAATTTCACCGCAGACTATAATTTTTAGTCGCCTTAAGCGACAGAAACCAATCTTTAAAAGAATCTTTTTTGCCCGTGAATAAATGAAGAATAACGCAAATAAATGCGCTTTTTTGAGTTTTCTTTGGACGTTTATTCGCGGGCAATTTTTTTAATTTGCTTCACCGAAAACTTACCGGAAAAAATTTTATGCAAAAAAAATCCGATGTGATGTCTTATCAACATTGAGGGTGAAAACGATGAAAAAATGTCAAAAATGTAATTTTCAAAACGAAGCGTTAATAGATTTTTGCTGGCAGTGCGGTTCCCAATTGGCGAATGTTTCCAATGCGGGAAATTATTATCAAAGCGCACCGCCGACACAGGAATTTCGAAGCGAAACGCCGACTTATTATCGAGGCAATCAAACACAAGATTTTAGCGTATATCAAAATAATTACGCGCCAAAGCATCAAACATCCGTAAAGCCGACGAATTACGGCAGAATCGCCATCGTTCTCGGCAGTATTTTTATCTTTCTGCTGATGGTTTCAGGTGCCGGCGCAGCAGTTGCTTACAAAATTTTTTATCGTCCACTGATTAAACCGTGTTGTCGCGAAGAACAATATAAAAATCCCGAACCTGTCAAACCTGAGCCGGTGAAACAAACCGAACCCGTCAAAGTTGCGCCGTCGCCGAAACCCGTTACCACGGAAAAAGCGAGCGTCAGCGGTGAAAAGATCTGGGTTGATTACGGTGTGACCGAAAACGGACGTTTGGGAATGCGGATTCACGTTAAATTTTCGGTTAAAAATATGAAGAACGAAGATTCGTTTCTGGCAATCTATTTTGAAAAATCCAACGGCACGTCATTGAAAACGACCAACAAGAAATTTGCCGCCAAAGACGGAACGGTTGCGGTTTATCGTTCGATGAAACCGGGCTATGACGAAGCGGATTACAAAGATTTTGATGTCTTTATGCCCTATGACGAACTAAACTTAGGTCGCGGAAAATACGATTTGAAAATGGACGCGGATGTTATAATGGAAAACGGCGATTTCGTTGGACATCTGGATTATCACGAATTCACATACGAAAGAAAATAGTGAATAAAAACAAATAAAAATTCTTCCACTCCCCCCCGAAAAAAGAGACTTTTGACGAGTCTCTTTTTTTTGCTAAGAAACCAATAATTAAATGCTAAACATCATTCGCACAAAACTCTTAGATTACTATCTTTGAAGGCAATTT
>JBDTZT010000432.1:0-4448 GCA_040005005.1 Actinomycetota bacterium | reverse complement strand
AAAACGGCTTCAATATTAAAACGATCAGCGACTGTTTTTTGACGAAAAAAAATCTTGCCTTTTTTCGCCGTTTGATTGTATTCTGCTAAAGTCTTACCCGATTCTTACAAATTTCTACGGAGAAATTCGATGCAAATCAACAGTTTGGATTGATTTAAGACTGACAGACAATTCTCAGAATTTATGATCGAAGCACAAATCACAATTGACCGCGATTTAATCATCAAAGGCTCCAAACGGGCTTACGGCATTCAAGCCATTCGCAGCGGCGCGGCGTTTTACACATGGCGGGCGTTTCTCGTCTTTCTGGCGATCGCCTTCGGAGATGCTGTTTACGGCGGCGGCGATTTGATCGGATTACATCTGTGCATAATCAGCGGGCTCGCGATCGCCGCTTCGTTTTACAATTATTTCGAGTGGCTCAACAAACTGACCGCGAGCGCCCAAGACTACGAACTGCACGTGGTTTTAGACGACGCGGGCGTGACGATCAAAAATAATTACGACAAACACATCGAATGGGGTTCGTATACGTATTTCAAGGAATATGAAGATTATCTCGAAATCACCAATTCATCCGGCGAGATCAGTTTCCTGCCCAAAAGAAACGAACTTGCCGATGTCATCATCTTTACGAAATCGAAAATTCCAAAGAAAGAGATTTAATCTTCCGGATTACTTCCAGCGTTTCTCTTTTTTGAATTTTGTGACGACCATTTCGCGGCGGAGTTTCGGCAAATGGTCAATAAAAAGTTTGCCGTCGCAGTGGTCGGTTTCGTGCATAAAGCAGCGCGCCGCGTAGCCTTCCGCCTCGCGCTCGAACCATTCGCCTTTCGCGTTTTGTGCCCGCAGCCGCGCCGTCATCGGACGAACAACGACCGCCGGAACTTTGCCGAGCGAGAGACAGCCTTCCGACGAAGATTGTTCGCCGTCGGTGGCGATAATTTCAGGATTCGCGGCGATCAGTTTGATGCCTTCGCAATCCATCACGAACAGACGCAGGTTAAGACCGATCTGCGGCGCCGCCAAGCCGACACCTTCCGCTTCATACATCGTTTCATACATATCTTCGCAGAGCGCGGCGAGTTCAACGTCAAATTTTTCGACAGCTTTGCCAACCTGCGCCAGAACTTCTTCGGGATATTCAGTGATTTTTCTGATACTCATAGTGTTTTTGCCACAAACAAACACGAAAAATCACAAAAGATGATTGATTTAAACTTTTCGCGGACTTTCGTGTTTGTTCGTGGCTAAATTCTTATCGCGGAATTACGCCGCGCCGTGAGCTGCGGTGAAAATCACGTTTCGCGTTAAAGCCTTTTTCATCGCGCTGAAGGCATTCCCAGCAAACATTTTTTACTTCATTGGACGGGCTCAGAAAATTATTGTAATGCGTCATTTCACGGTCGCATTCGGAACATCTGACCGCCGTTTTTTCCGTTTCTTTCGTATCAATTGATTCAATCATTTTTTTTCCTCAAAAGCCGAACCTTCTCTTTAAAAAAATCTCTTTCTTCGATAACAGTGTAATGCGCCTCGACGAAATTTTCCAGAGGCTCGCACGCGCTTCTTACATCGCATTTTTCGTTTGTCAAGAGCCAGACTTCCGGCGCCGCAGGCGGAATCCCTGAAATTATAAATTCGGTCTGCTTTTTCCAGCTGAGTTTAGTCTCTTTATCAGCTTCTATTTCCCAGTCGAATAACTTCTCGTCAGGCAAGATTTTGTTCGCGCCTTTGTAATAATACGGCAGCGCGAGCGCGTCAAAAGCCGTGAAAACAATTATCGGCTGATTCGGCTTTTCGTTTTGCTCAATAAAAACCGCGACCCGCGACCAATCGCCGCGTTTGGTCGCGTTCGGATAAAGATTGTAAATCGAATACGGGTAAAGAAAAGCGAAAATCAAGGCCAAGAAAATCCAGCTTCGGCGCGGCAGAATATTTATCAAAACCGTAAAGACAAACAAAACAAGCGGCACAAACAAAACCGTCGCGTGACGAATTTCGACAAATTTTGCGCCAAGCAGAAAATACGCGGCGATTAAAAATGCTCCGACCGTTCCGGCAATCACGCCGAAAAGCAGCATTTTTCTATCATAATTAATTAAGGAAAAACGAATCGCGCGGTCATTCTGCTGATCAGGGCGAACTATTTGCCGTATTTTATAGAAAGATTTGGCAAGCAAAAATATAACCGCGATAATTCCAAAACGGACTACCCAAACTCTCAGAAAAGAAACCCACGTTTGCTCATCGGGCGGGAAAAGTTCAGTCGGAAAAATAAAGGTTAAAAAGTGATTCCAAAAAATTCGCAAACCTTCGACGATTGATTTATCAGGTTGAAATCCGGCAGTATTGATTGCAAACTGCTGTTTTATTTCCCACATTAACGGCAAGATTGCCAGTCCGACAAAAAGCATCTGCAGGAAAAACTGCCGCGCTTTTTTTTGCTTTCGCATCACGACCAATGCCGCAAAACAACCAATCAGCAAAAAGCCGAGATAATAATTGGTATAAAGCGCAATGATAGCTGTTAAAACGTAAAAAATCGGCATCTTCCTTGGTGCCTTTACGCCTTCGCGGGAAATATTTTCTTCGCTCAAATATCCGTCAAGAAATAATTTCAACAACAAAACCGAAAGCAAGACGACGAGCGAATAAACGCGGATTTCAAGACTCGCCCAAATTAAAAATGGGTGCAGCGCGAAAAACGTTGTAATAAAGATCGCCGCTTTTTCATCGAAAAGTTTCCGCGCCAAATCATAGAAAAACTTGATCGCCAACACGCTGCAAACAATCGAAAAAATCCGCGCAAAAAAAATTGAATGATTAATCTCGCGCCAGAGACTCAAAAGCCAAAAATAAAGCGGAGCCTGTTTTTCATCGGCAAAAACATTTTGAAAAGTTTGAAACAAACCGTGCTCGGTCGTGTAAAGCGTCGAGGCTTCATCCGCCCAGATGTTGAGAACGTAGGCCAACGGCAAAACGATTAAAAGATGCAAACAAATCAGCACAAAGACAGTGTTCGACTCCCGACTCCCGACTCCCGACCCTCGACTTTTATCATTTGCGTTCATTTGCATTTAGCTTTTCTTTCGGTAAATCGCCCAGAACAAATCTTCCGACGGATACGGAAAGTTCAGTTTATCAGGAATGAGTTTGAGCAGAAAATTATTGCCCAGACGATATTTGAGCAAAGATTTGGCGTGGGCGCCCGAAATCTTTTTCGGCGGCCGACCGTGCGCGATTTTCTCAAAGCCGGAATCTTTTAGAAAGCGTGTCAAACCATTGCGAGAAAACCATTGCAAAACGCTCGGCGGCGAATATTCATGCCAATTTTTACCAAAAATATTGGCGGAGATTGATTCACGATTCCAAGTTTCGATTAAAAGAAAACCGTTTTCGTTTAGCAAATCAAAGGCTTTTTGAAATGCTCCGGCGGGCGCGTAAAAATGCGCGACGACTTGAATCATCAAGATCAAATCGAATTTTTCATCCGTTTTAAACGATTCAAGTGAGCCAACCGAGATATTCAAACCAAATTTTTCGCGCCCCGTTGCGGCGACGTTTGCGTTCGGTTCAAGACCGATTCCTTGCCAGCCGTTTTCGATAAAGCCCTGCAAAATAAAACCTGCCGCCGCGCCGACATCTAAAACCTTGCCTTTCGCAGCAGAAAACTTTGCGAGCTTTTTTGCATACATTCGCCCGCGCCGCTTTAACATTTCGCCTTCCGCCAAATAATCAGAATAACCGGCGCCGCCGACCGAAAAATACGAATCGCCGTAGATTTCCGCAACGTGATTTTCGTTCGCCGCGATTTCGGCAAAACGATGATTGCATTTCACGCAATCGCGCAGAGCGAAACCTTTCGCGTCAAAGGCAAATTTCGATTCCGATTGGCACAGCGGACAATTCATAAGATTTTTTTGCCCTCAACAAATACGAACGCAGCACGAAAAAATAAATCAAATTTCCTTCGTGTTTTTCGGGTTTGTTGGTGGCTAATTCGCGGACATTTTCGATTGATTGCTCTTCGGTACAAATGTTAAAGCCTTTGCATCGCGTCGCGCATTTTTACCCGGAAGTCGTTTGAAAAACTAAGAAATAGGACGCGGATTTCCGCCGATTCAGTGGATTTTTACAGATGTTTTTTTTAATCAGATGCGCGTTAATTCCGTCTTCTATTTTTTGATTCTTTCCTGCATTTTGCACTTTTCAAACAACTTCTTGAATTTTTACTTCTTTGGTCGGCAAATTTTGCTCTGCTGCGACCTGCGCGTGCTTCCGCATATTCACGATCGAAAACGATTTGCCGAATGTTTCCAAGATCTCGCTGACAAATTCCAGTTTTTTCTCGACTGAAAGATTCATCGCCGGAAAAAACTTCAGTTCGGGCGCATCATCGCCCGACAAAAAATCGAGCGGGTGAAGCAGTAAACTTAACTCGGTGC
>JBDTZT010000431.1:0-4458 GCA_040005005.1 Actinomycetota bacterium | reverse complement strand
CTTCGTTATTTTTGAAAAGCTCGGTTTTGCCCCATTTGTAGATCAGCAAATCTTCAAAACCGTCGTTATCAAAGTCGCCCCAGACCGCGCCCATCGAAACGCCCGTTTCGCGCTTGTTGACATCCGCGACGCCCAAATCTTTCGCGACATCGGTAAAAGTTCCGTCCTTGTTGTTGCGGTAAAGCGCGTTAAAACTATCTTCGCCGCTGTTCGTCAGGTAAAAATCATTCCAACCGTCTTTATCGAAATCAACGACCGAAACCCCGGCGCCCATCGAAGCTATCTGCGGCATTATGTGGTCGAGCTTTGAATCGAGTTTCGGCGCTTGATGAGTAAATTTTACATTCGATCTTTCGGCAGCTTCCTCGAAATAAAAGCCGTAACGCTTCACCGCCGTTTCTTTATTGAATGTTTGTTTATTTTCGGAATAATAAAAGTGTTTGACGACAAAAGGTGTCGCTAAAAGTGCGAGAAAAAGAATGATTAGAGAGATTTTTGTAAAGCGTTTCATTGATTTTTTGCCGCCGTGAACACAGAGTTTTTGAGAAAAAATAAAAAACTCTGCGTTCACGGCGGCTATTTCGTTCTGACAGCGTTTCTAAAATCATTCGGCGCAACATAGCGCGTATGAAAATTTAGCCAATCATTACGATTTTTTTGATAAACCGGATCGTCTTCGAGCCGTGTCGGTGGTCGTGAATAATCGTTTGAAGCGTGTGTCGGCAGCGGCAAAACCGTTTTAGAAAAGACCGAATTTAAATCGCCGTCCTTGATCCAACCATTGCCGATAATCACAAAATCGCGTTTCCAGCCGGCCTCGACTTCGGGTAGAACCGGAAATTTCAAAATCAATTCATCGCCCGCATTCATTAAAACATAGCGGTCATCCGTCGCCGTCAGCAAGTCTTTGACATCGCCGAAGCGCGTAAAATAACCTTCCAGATCGCGCCAACGCTGATTGGTCGTTAAGATTTTATCGTAAACCGGCTTTTCGGGCGAAGAATCATCCACCTTTTCAATCACCGAAAATCCGCGATGACGCAGTTCGGCGTTTGCCAATTGCAAACGATTTTCTTTGTTCGCTTCGCCGTTTAAATCAACGCCCCACGCTAGTTTGTCCCAAAAAACCTCCATATTCGTTCGCAGACGAAAATGTTTTACCCGCGGCGGCAAATCAATCAAAACCGTTTTCATCTTTCCGGCGGGAAAGCCGAGATTGTCCTTTGCCGTTTTCCAGATTCCTTTTTCATCCTGCACTTCAAGACTCAAACTTTTCGGTTTTTCTTTTGAACTTTGACCGAGCTGGACGTTGATCGAAGCATCGGTCGGATGAACCCAGCCGTCGGCGATAATCCAAATCTTTTTATCTTGCGGCGCGTCGTCAGGCAATTCCAATTCGACGAAATGATCGTTGGCGACGCCTTGAAACGAGCCGCGCTTGAATCCGTCGAGATATTTTTCGTCCAAATTTTGCACAATGCCCGAAACGTCTTCGCCTTGATCATTTTTCGCCGAAGCAAACGATTGCGTTTTTTCAGTCGTGAAAACTTTGAGCGGCGGAAGTGGAATTGCAAATCGTTCATCGGTGAAAACTTCCGTATTTTCCGGATGATCAACGGCGAGCAGTTGGTAATTGTCAATATAATAGGCTTCCCAGTATTCGCCCGTGATGCGAAGCTCGTAAAATCCGTCTTTCGGCTTCAAAGCTGCGCCCGGAATCTTAAACCATTCTTCCGTCTGCAAAACTCCGTAAGTGTCCTGTGCGTTTATCTTTAAACCACGCGCCGGACTCCACGGCGGCGCGTCTTTGACCATTTCAAACTTTGCACCGTTCCACGCAAAAAGATGCGGACAAGAACCTTTCAAACGCTGTTCGGTGGCGATCGTCTGGTCTGATTTCAGATCGAATTCCGCCTGTGTATAACCGTTTCCCCACACTACGCGCATTACGTCGGCCGATGTCTGTTCGCCCAAACCAAAATGAACTTGCGGCGAATTGATCAATTGTTTTTGCGCCAAAAGCCCGGCGCGGACTTCGATTTCGCCGCCGATGCCGAATGAATTTACGCGCTGGTCGCCTTCGGTTTTCGCCGCCCGCGGACGCAAAATCTGCCAATGATAATTTTTCGCGGATTTATTTTGGAAAACTGTCGGTTTTTCGTCCGCATCAATGCCGATCAAATCGAGTTTTCCGTCGCCATTCATATCGGCAAAAGATGAAATTTGCGCATTGATTTTGCTATTCAAAGGTGAAAACTTCGCGTCTTTTCCGCCGAGAAAAATCTGCGTTTCTTTAGCGGTTGAAAACAAAATATCGTTGGCGCCGTTGTTGTCAAAATCCTGCACGATAAGTTTCGCCAGACATCTGATCTCAACGTCGCTCGAATTGTTTGTCCGGCCGCAAATCTCGGTTTGAATCAGCGGGATTTCTGATGCGTCCCAATCTTTTCCGTTATTTTTATCGGAAATCTTCCAAATAGCGCCGTTGTTTTGTAAAGCCAGCAAATCCAACTGACCGTCGCCGTTGATGTCGGCAATTTCAATTCCGACCTTCAGACTGTTTCCCGGCGGAAGCTCTCTTTCGACAAATTTTCCGCCGCGTTCGTTTGAAAAATATTGAATAACGCCGAATTCATTCAGCATAAAACAATCTGCATCGCCGTCTTCGTCAATATCGGCCGCGGCAAACTGAAGCAAACTGTATGTATTTTCAAATAATTTGACGGTTTGAAACGTTCCGTCAGAATTGTTTTGCAAAACAATCGGCGGCTTGTTCGGCCTGCCCAGAATTAGATCCAAATCTCCGTCAGATTCAATATCCATTGTCCAAACACCGCTGTATGAATCCTGCAAAATCTCGTTGGGAAGTTTTGTTTTGGCCGTCACATCTTCAAACTTTTCGCCGTCAGTTTGTTTGAAAAGCCGAAATCCTTGGTTTGTTGCCATTGCTGCGTCATTTTTAAAATCGTAATCAAAATCAAAGGCAACTAAACTATTTGTCAAATCCGAGTAAGAAGTGGTGTTAACCGCTGAAGTAAACGGCAAGACAGTTTTACCGATATGCGTTTCCTTCTTATCTGACCAAGCAAGAACGGGCGGATTTTCGCCGTCGAGGAAAATTGCTTTGGCAAAATTCGCTTTAGCATTTTCCGCCGGTTCGGCGGAAAATGCTAAAGCCGAATCAGGTTCGGCGGGCGAAAAATCGGGCGTTGCGAGCTTTAAAGGTTTCGTAAAAACTTCGCCGACGGTGGTTTCCGAAGGTTTTATTTCAGCCATCGAAGCGCGAAACTCAGGCAGCCGAAGCAAAACATTTCTTAAAAACAAAACCTGCGTTGCGGCTTGCCGGGGATTATTTAATGCCGATTGCAAAGCGTCAAATTGCTCTTTGATTTCCGGCGACCAATTCGGCGCGTTTTTTCCGATTTCCGCAACCGCTTTTTGCAATGTTTCAGCATTTCCGAGCTTGGCGGAAAGCCGGGCGATTTCAAGTTTAACCGCGAGGTTTTCAGGTTTTGTCTGCGCGATTCGTTCGTAAAGTTTTAAGGCTTCAGCGTCGTTTGTCTGTCTTTCTTTTTCCTGCGCAAGCGCGTAAATTGCTTTGAGATTATTTGGTTCGAGTTCGATGGTTTTGTTCAGATTTTCGATTGCCTGGTCGAAATTTCCGCGCTGCGTTTCCAAAACTGCAAGGTTTGAATAAATTTTCGCATTGCCGGGCACGAGCGATTTGGCTTTTTCAAAAGATTTCGCGGCCGTTTCAAAATCCTTCTGGCGAAGCTCTAAAACGCCCAGATTATTCCACGCCGCCGGTTCGGTTTCGGCAATCTGCGCGGCTTTCGTCAATTCCTCTTTGGCGCGTACATCGTCGCCAACCTGCAATGCCGCGAGCCCGACATAAAAAGTGTGAACCGCCTGCGGATAATTTTCGGATGTTTTTTCGGGCAAAGTCTGACGGCATGCCGAAAGCGTAAATGTAAAGGTTAAGATTAAAAGAAAAATTGTTTTTGGCATTGAACGAAAGTATTTTGTTGACAGATTAACACAGATAAGTAAAGATTCAGATTTGAACTTTCCGTGTTAATCTGTCAAAAATCTTGCTTAATTTATCTGTTTTTCGCCCGGGACAAACGTCGCCGGTTCTTTGTCCTGACGGAGATAATAGAACTTTCCGCCCGGCAAATCTTTGATCGTCTGAGTTTTGCCGCCGCGCCAATAAATCGTTAGTTCGTCAATCTTTTCGTTTTGCCCGAGACCGAAATGCACGCGGAAATCGCTGACCGACATGTAACTTTGCGCGCCCATAATTTGTCTTTGAATCGTTTTATCGCCGATTTTGGCAACCATACGAACGCCGATTGCATTGCGATTCGTTTGTTGTTCGCCTTCGAGCCACAAAACGGCAAAATTGCCTTTCGCCGCCGTTTCATTAACGAGGGAAAATCTGTCCGCCGCGAACGGCGC
>JBDTZT010000430.1:0-4461 GCA_040005005.1 Actinomycetota bacterium | reverse complement strand
GATTGCCAATCTGATAATTTTGGCATTTAAATCCGTCGATGATATTGATATTGCCCTTGATCAGCGCGGTGTAGTGCACGCCAATCCAGGGTTCTTATTAGATGGAAAATCAATGCCGGTCTTAACAACGCTGGTTAGTGTTTTTGATTTGTTTCTAATTTGGGGCTGGATTTTGGCGGCAATCGGTTTACAAAGAACCAATAAGATTTCTTCGGGTTCGGCTTGGGCAATCACGATTATTCTGGCTTTAGTCGGAATTGCTTTTCGGGTCTTTGGAGCATTAATGTCAGGAAATCCAAGTTAGATTAAAGAAAAATCGAGAGTTTTTTTGTTGAAAGAAAAACTCTCGATTTTTTTATTCGTATCTCAAAGACTCAATCGGGTCGAGCCGCGCCGCTTTCCACGCCGGGAACAGTCCGAAGACAATTCCAATTGCCACACTGGCAAAAAAACCGGCAACCGGAGCCCACCATGGAACATATGAGGGCATCACAAGTTTAACTAACAGCGTCAGCAGCCAGCCGATAAATAGTCCAAGAAGTCCGCCGAAACCTGTCAAAGTCGCGGCCTCAATCAAAAATTGAAGCAGAATGTCGCTCTGTTTAGCACCAATGGCTTTGCGGATGCCGATTTCGCGGGTTCGCTCCGTCACGGAAACGAGCATTATGTTCATCACGCCGATTCCGCCAATCATTAAACCGACCATCGAAATAACAATCATTGCCAAAAACACGCCGCCGGTAATCGCTGAAAATTGGTCAATCAAACTGGCGGCGGTTTCCATCGCAAAATTGTTTTTCTCGCCATATTTGACGTTGCGGCGGACACGCAAAAGGTCTTGCACATCGTCTTTGGCTTTTTCGAGTTTTCCCTCGCGGGCAACCGCCAGAATAAACAAATCGTCAGCGTTCGGTTTTAATTTACGAGCCGCACCCATCGGCATATAAATCGAATTACTCTGGTCATTGTTGCCGCCGCCGCCGCCGAAAAGCTGTTCCTTTTTTTGAAGCAAACCGATGATCCGAAATTCCTGCCCGCCGACTTCAATGGTTTCTCCAATTGGATTATCGTATGGAAAATAACTTTCCTTAACAGAATCGCCGATCAGACACACATTGGCTTTTTCTTCGCTCTCAGATTGTGAAAACCAACGACCGTCAATCAGAACTTCGGACGTGGTTTTCTCGATTTCGGGTAAAGTTCCGTTTAGTTGCACGGACGAAGAAGTTTTCCCGTTTTTACCCGTAACCATAATTTTTTGTCCGAAAAAATTATTGGAAATATCGAGAAACGGCACAGCAACCTCAATCGTCGGCAATTTGGAAATTGCCTGTGCATCGTCCATTGTCAGAGGTTTTCGCATTCTTTCTTCGCGGGTCGGGGCGCTGGTGCGGATACCGATGTCCATTTTGTAAAGGAAAATCGAACGTGTTCCAAACGATTCGACTTCCTTTTCGACGGCGACATTGATTCCGCTGATGATGGACGAAATCAGCATTACCGTAATAACACCGATAACGACACCGAAAATGGTGAGAAACGAGCGCAGTTTATTGCCACGCAGAGTATCGAGAGCCATCTTAAAATTTTCGTAAAATGAACCGAGTAAAACATTCATAAATTAATCAGCCCGCAGTGCTTCAATCGGGTCAAGCCGGGCGGCTTTCCACGCCGGAAAAAGTCCGGCTAAAATACCAACGATGGCGGAAACGGCAATCGCAAAAAATGCCGCCCAAAGCGAGATTTTTGTTTGTAAAAACAAAGCCGAAACAATGGCGCCCAAAATTTCCGCTAAAATTAAACCAATTGTCCCGCCAATTACCGAAAGCGTCGCGGCTTCAAAAAGAAATTGTTTGAGAATGTCCGACTGCCTAGCGCCGATAGCTTTACGGATGCCAATTTCACGGGTTCTTTCGGTCACGGCAACCAGCATAATATTCATAATGACAATCGAACCGACTAGCAGTGCGATCGCCGGCACAGCCAGAATGACCATTCCAATCGGCTTGGTTATGCGACTGATCAGACCGGCAATTGCGTCAGGGGTTAAAATTCCGAAATTGTCTTTTTCGCCAAATGCCAGTTTACGTTTGATGCGCATCAAAGTTCGCGTTTCTTCGACGGCATCGTTGTAAAGTTTTTCATCTTTGGCGGCCGCTTCAAAATAAATTCCGCGGCTGCCGCGCAAACCGCCGAAGTTTGCGCCATAGGTTTTGATCGGAAACTGAACGAAATTGTCTTGCGGTTGACCGAAAACCGTTCCTTTCGCAGTTTGAATGCCGATGATTCGATACGGAATTCCCTGAATCGTTATCTCACCGCCAAGCGCACCGCCCTGCGGAAAAAGTTTGTTGGCCACATCCATTCCGACATAGCAAACGCGCATTGAATTGTTGTTTTCAGTCGTCGTAAAATAGCGACCTTCGGCAATGTCGAACTTTTCGATTTCCGCAATGACCGGTTCGGCACCGTCAACCCGTACATCTCGTAAAGTTTCACCGCCGCGTTTGATTTCTTTGGTATTTGGCAAAGCTCTGACCCCGATTTTGTCAATCAGTTGGGAATGTTCCTTGATGAATTCCATTTCTTCAAAGGTCAATTCCTTATTGCGTCGCTGGGCTTCGGCAATCGTGTCGGTATCTTTAAAATCATCAAAACTAAACCGCCGAATTGTAAAAGAATTGGAGCCGATTCCGGCAATTTTCTCGTCAACGTAGGAACTGAATCCTTGTAATACAGACAGTACCAGCATAAACGCCGTCACGCCGATGATCATTCCCAAAAGCGTCAGAAACGAGCGCAGTTTATGTGACCAAATGGCTGAAAGTGCAAGTCTTAATGTTTCGGTGAAATTCATCTTTGTTAATGGTAAAAAATCGTAGGTTGATACGCAAACCGAATGGAAAAGGTTTAGGATTTAAAATGATTATTCATAACGTAAAGCGTCAATCGGATTAAGTTTAGAAGCTTTCCAAGCCGGATAAAGTCCGAAAATGATGCCGATTCCGGCGGAAACGATTAAGCCGACAATAATTGCCCAAACCGGAATAAAAGCCGGCAGCGGCGAGTATGTGTTGATTAAAAAACTCAAGCCTTCACCGATGATTAAACCGATTACACCGCCGATGCCCGTCAAAATCGCGGCTTCAATCAAAAATTGTGACAAGATGCTTATTTTTGTTGCGCCGACCGCCTTGCGGATTCCGATTTCTTTGGTTCTTTCGGTCACGGAAACGAGCATTATATTCATCACGCCGATTCCGCCGATCATCAAAGCGACGGCGGAAATTGCTGTCAGCACAAGATAGGTTGCGCCCGTCAGTTGATTGTATATATCGAGCAGCGCATCTTGTCCGGAAATACCGAAATTATCCGGTTCGCCAAAGGGAATTTGGCGGCGGCGGCGCAAAATATCGCGCATTTCGTCCTTCGCGTTCGGCACATCGGCGCGGGTTCGTGGGCGCACGATGATGACGAAAACCGTTTCGGGCGGGTTGATTTCAGGATAATATTTTTGAATCGTCGAAATCGGGATAAAAACCGAATTATCACGCGATTGACCAAAAAACGAACCTAAACTTTCCATCACGCCGATAACACGAAAGGGGATTCCGGCGATTTTTACATCCTTATCTATCGGTTCTTCAAATTCAAACAAAGCCTTGACCACATCGCGTCCGAGCACGACGACGTTTGAGCGTTCCTGAATGTCAATGTCGCTGATAAAACGCCCGTAACCTAAATATTGCGAATGGGTAAATTCAAAATACGGCGTAACCCCGAAAAGTATCGGCGTGTCGGTTTGTTTATCTTTGTAAATGACTGTTTCGGCAATTTTTCTTTGAATCGGTGAAACCCCGATGATAGATTGGGCTTCTTCACGGATAGCGTTGGCATCTTCGATAGTTAATTCTTTACGATGAAGCTCTTCGGGATTTAGTGGACGACCGAAACTCGGATTGAATTTTGTAACCCAAATGGTGTTTGAGCCGAGTGATTCGATTTGTTCGGCGAATGATTTGTTCAAGCCCTGAATGATGGAAACCATCGAAAGCACCGTGACAACTCCGACGGTCACGCCCAAAATCGTCAGACCTGAGCGCAATTTATTGACGCGAAGCGTGTCCAATGCCATCATTGCCGATTCTTTTATATCATCAAAATTCATAGAAAGTTGGCAGTAAGCAGTGGCATTTGGCAGTAAAAACATTCAAAAGCGAGTAGCTTACTGCCACTGCTTACTGATTACTCGTTTCTCATCGCCTCAATCGGGTCGAGTTTGGCTGCCCGCCAAGCCGGATAAAGACCGCTGACAATTCCAACTACCGTTGAAACAATAACGCCTAAAATCGCCGATTGAGCGCTGATTAAAAGCGGAAAACCCATCACGAACGAAAGCAAATACGCCAAACCATAGCCCGTAAAAACGCCGATTGCGCCGCCGACAACCGTAACCGTAAC
>JBDTZT010000429.1:0-4462 GCA_040005005.1 Actinomycetota bacterium | reverse complement strand
GAACCGATTTCCGCGCTCGACGTTTCGATTCAGGCGCAGATTATGAATCTGATGGAAAAACTTCAGACGGAAAAGAATCTGACATATCTTTTTATCTCGCACGACCTGCGGGCGATTCGTCATCTTTCCGACCGCGTGGCGGTGATGTATCTCGGCCGAATCGTCGAACTCGGCAACTCAAAAGAGGTTTACCGCGATCCGTTGATGCCCTACACCAAAGCATTAATTTCCGCCGTTCCCGTCCCTGATCCTGAAATCGAAGCGAAACGCCACCGCGTCATCTTAAAAGGCGATGTGCCGTCGCCGGTCAATCCGCCTTCGGGGTGTCATTTCCACACGCGCTGTCAGTATGCAATTAAAGATTGTCAGCAAATCGTCCCGCAACTCGTCGAAATCAAACCCAAACATTTCGCCGCCTGTATCCGCATTTCGCCCGCCAAACCGGACATTGACGAAAACGCGGCGGAAGGTTTAGGCGCGATTGGAAATTGAGGTTCGGTTAATAATCGGAATTTCGATTCAAGTCGCCGACGGCAACCATATAAGCAATTGGTGAAACCATAGAATTCAATAATAACAAACGTCCCGACGCCTGAAAGCGTCAGGCAAATCATCAGCAAATTGTTGCTCGCCCATCCGCGAACGATTGAATAAATTATGCGTTCCCGGCGATTCTCGCCGGGCTCTAATGTTTGTCATCTTCAATGACGAAAGCAAGATTTAAAAGAATCGTTTCGCCTTTTACTGTTATTGCCGCCGGTTTATCTGAATCAACCACTCATTTCTTGAAATGATGTATCTGACAGTTGGTTTGCTTTCGCCGTAACTCCAGCCGCGCAGCATATTAAATAATCCGAGATTCCAAGATGAACTCATCCCGATTTTCTCCATTATTCTGATTGAGGCTTTATTTTCGATGAAGCAGTCGGCATAAATTTCATTAACTTCATTAAGCTCGAATCCGATATAAAGCAATTCACGGGCGACTTCGGTGGCGTAACCGTTTCCCCAATATTTGCTTCCGTAATGCCATCCGACAGCGGTTTCGAAACATTCAGGTCGGGCATTGATAATAGTACAGCTTCCGATTAAAGTCTGATCGGTCTTTAGCGTGACAGACAGCATATAATATTCCCGCTGCGGAATTTTTGCCCACGCAATTGCATTTTTCAAAGCCTGTTTATTATAAGTTTCATCCGCTTGATAAGATAAAATATTTTTCCGCCCGTCGGGTTCGGCAGATTGGGCAATCAGAATCGGCATATCATCTTCCCGCACATCTCTGATTATCAAACGTTCAGTTTCGATCTGAAAACTCATTTATTCTTCATCACTTTTATTTGCGATTATGACGCTTTGCAAGTTTTTCGACATTAAATTCGGCAATTTCCGTCAGCGTCAAACCTAATTCATCGGCGCAGGCAGAAATATACCAAAGCACGTCGCCGAGTTCGTCCTTTAGTTTGGCGCGGGTATCGTCCGTGATCACGCCGCCGTGGTCGCGTTGGATTTTTTTGACGATGTTGGCGACTTCGCCCGCTTCGCCGGCGAGTCCGAGCGTCGGGTATTCCAGGTTTTTCAAACGATTCGGATACAAAGCCGTTTGCTTTGCTTCCGCTTGATATTCTTCAAATTTCATATTTTTTCAATGGAAAACGGAAAATGGAAAATGGAAAATTAAAGCATAAATCCTCTTCATTTTCCATTTTCCATTTTCCGTTTTCCGTTTCTTCTCATTTTCGCAGCTTCAACCGTATTTTTCATCAGCATGGCGACCGTCAGCAAACCAACGCCGCCCGGAACGGGCGTAAAATTTGCCGCCTTTGCTTTGGCTTCTTTCGGATTAACGTCGCCGACGAGCGTAAAGCCGCGCTTGGCAATCGTGTTCAGACGCTTTTCGAGTTCGGTTTCGTCAAACAATTCACGCGCAAAATCCGCGTCCTCCACATTATTCATCCCGACATCAATAACCGTTGCGCCCGTCTTGATATGTGCGGCGCGCACGAATCCGGCTTTCCCGATTGCCGCAACTAAAATATCGGCGTTTGAAGCAATTTCCGCGAGATTGCGCGTGCGCGAATGACAAATCGTGACCGTCGCATTTTCCTGAAGGAGAAGCTGCAACATCGGTTTGCCGACAATCTTACTGCGCCCGATGATCACGGCGTTTTCGCCCGCAATATTGATATTCGAGCGTTTCAAAATTTCGATCACGCCCGCCGGCGTGCAGGGCACCAGCGATTTTTGCCCGTTTGAAAGCCGACCGACGTTGACCGGGTGAAAACCGTCAACGTCCTTTTCGGGATCTATCGTTTCGAGAATTTCGCGCTCGTCAATTTGCTCCGGCAACGGCAATTGCACAAGAATTCCGTCAACTTCCGGGCGTTCATTTAAATCTTTTACTAAATTAAGCAGTTCTTCGTGCGAAATTTCCGCCGACAAGTGATGATGCTCGGAAATCATTCCGAGTTCTTCGCTCGTTTTGACTTTGCTTCTGACATAAACCGCCGATGCGGCATCTTCGCCGACGCGCACGACTGCCAAAAGGGGACGAAATCCGTACTGTCCGGTAATCATTTTTACTTCTTCGGCAACTTCCCGCTTGATCGCTTCGGCAATTTCCTTGCCGCTCAAAATTTTTGCTGTCATTTATGTTCTTAGAAAAATGCCCTAATTATCAGTCTCGCGAGCGGCAGCGAGCAGGTTCGGAGAATCAAAACTTGAAAGAAATTCAAAGCGTTCGCTGCCGCTCACGATACTGATTTTATCAACATTATTAAAGTATTTATTATTCAAACAACATTAATTTTACGGAATTTCACTTAGATTGTCAGTTTCAAATCAGTGAAACAAAAATTCAACGCAAAAGACGTGATGCGCGTCTGTCTGCTAAAGAAAGTCGTTTAACACAAACATTTCTTTATTTTGATAATCTTAATCAAAAGATTTTTTGCAAAAAGCATTTATGAAAACAGTTGACCGATTATTTACAAAAGCATTTATCCTTTTTAGTTTTTTGACGGTATTTTCCATTGTCAAACTTAACGCGCAGACGCATTTCGATTACGACCCGATGGCCGATTTAGGCGTTTTTCGCCCGTCCGAAGGAAATTGGTATTCGCTTTCTTCGGAATCGCAAACTTCGACGACGATGCGCTGGGGACTCGTCACCGACCGTTTAGTTCCGGCCGATTACGACGGCGACGGTTTGACCGATTTAGGAGTTTGGCGACCTGAAACAGGCGTTTGGTATGTTCTCCGCAGCCGCGACGGGCAATTTGAAACCGTCAATTGGGGAACAAAAATATATGTTCCGAACGGTTTTGTTTCCGACGAACCGGTCGCGGCAGATTTCGACGGCGACGGACACGCCGATTTCGCCGTTTGGCGACCGGCGACCGGCGTTTGGTATGTTTTGAAATCTTCGAGCGATTATAATCCGAAATACGCCGAATATTTTCAATGGGGCAAGCTCGGCGATATTCCCGTTCCGGCTGATTACGACGGCGACGGCCGGGCCGATTTTGCGGTTTTCCGTTCGACCGAAAATCGCTGGTATGTTTATCAAAGCTCAAATAAAACGTGGAAAACTTCCCGTTTCGGGCAGGCCGGTTATGATTTGCTCGTTCCGGCTGATTACACGGGCGACGAAAAGGCGGATTTTGCGATTTACCGCAACGGAACGTGGCTGATTGAGGACAGCGCGACCAATGAAGTTTACACATTTCAATTCGGTCTGAGTACCGATACGCCAGTTCCCGCTGATTACAACGGCGACGGGATGACCGACCTGGCGGTTTTCCGCGACGGCGTTTGGTATGTCAAAGAAACCATTTCGGGCAATACTTACGTTTACAATTACGGAATGGCCGGCGATATTCCCGTTACTTCGCTTAATGTCAAACCGAGTATCGTGCCGATTCCTTAAATCTATCGAGTTTATTCAAAGCAGGCAAAGCTAAGAATAACCACAGATGCACACAGATAAAATCGGATAAAAGATCGGATAAAAACCAAAATATCAAAAAAATATCCGGTCTTTATCTGTGTGCATCTGTGGTTAAAAAACTCTTTAGCGGTCAAAAGTGTCGGAGTTATTTTTTAATCTTGTACTTTGAATAAGTCCTGTCTTAAATCTATTTATTATCAATCTCCTTTTTTCTTTCCGTGAATCAGGCTAAAATGCGTTTGATGAAACTTTCAAACGCATTTTTACTGTTTGCTCTCGTACTTTTTTCCGCTAATCTTTTCGCGCAAACGGAAACGCCTCAGAAAATTCTTCAGGCGGTCGAAACCCGCGATTATCAAACGGCGATCAATGAACTCGAAACGCTCAAAAAAGCCGATAAAAAGATTTTTGAACTCAACAATTACGATTATCTGCTGGCGCGTCTTTCCGAGAAAACCGGCGATTTTGCGGCAGCGATGGCGAATTATCAAGCGGTTGCGAGTCGCAATTCGG
>JBDTZT010000428.1:0-4472 GCA_040005005.1 Actinomycetota bacterium | reverse complement strand
TTTGTTCACCGAATTTACCGAATAAGCACGAATCAAACCGTTTTCGAGAAAATAGCTGATCGCCTCAATCAGATGAAATCTTTCATATTCGAGATAATCAGCCGCCGCGGTCGGGAACATCAAAAGCGGATAACCCGCGTGTCCGTAAGCGACGAGCGGCATTTCCATTCCGAGATTGTGGCTGAACCATGAAGTTGTTTCACGTCGCATAAATTAAAATTGACTCCAATAAAATTGTTAAATAAATCTTTTAAGTATGTGAGATTAAAAGAATTTGATAATGACCGCAAGTCTGAAAAGAAATTTTCAGCCACGAACAATCACAAAATAACCCGAAATCAACTTTAAATTATTTTCGTGCCTTTGCGGGTTATTTCGCGGCTGAAAATTTCTTATTTCGTCACCGTAATTTCGCGTTCGGTTGAATTGTAATCACCGTTTTCGACAAGTTTTCCGTCTTTGTCCACGAGTTCGAGTTTGACCTTGTGTTTTCCGGCAGCCCAGCCGGTCAGCCAGATCGGTTCCCATTTATCAATGAATTTCGCTTCGCCGCCGTCAACCGAATATTTGACCCGATAATCACCGCCCGCGTCTTTTAATTTCGCGTTGATGATCCAAAAATCGATCATAATCGCGTCCGTATCTGCGCCTTTGTATTCACCTTTCGGTCGGCTGTAGGTCAAAAGCGGCTTGATCATATCAACTTTCCCGGCGGTTGAAGACTGCATATCTTTGCCTTCGGGCGCCGCTGCCTGATTCGCGTTTGAATTGGCGTTTGCCATCGTGTTGCCCGAATTGGTCGTCGTTGGTTTATTTGAATCGCCGCCGCCGTTTTTGACCGTAAATTTGACAAACTGAAATGCGCCTTCCGATTTATAGCTTTCGTGCCACGGACGCGACGGGAAAACGCGCAAAGTGTGTTCGCCGTCCGAAACATTTCGCAATTCAAACTCGCTGTCGAGATTATAAAAGGCTTCATACGGCTGATTGTCGAGAATAACGTGAATATGATTGCCCATTCCGGTCGTCATATCCTTCATCGGCTTGTAGCCTTTCAAATCGCCCGAAAGTTCGAGTTTAACTTTGACGGTCGAACTCGCGGCGGTCGAATCTGCCTTCGGCTCGACAATTTTCAGCGTCGGTTTCGCCGCGTCCTGTTCGCCGCGTTCCTTCATCATATCAACAATTTTCTGCGGTCGCGGAACTTCTGACAAATTCTGCACCGTCGGCGCGGAATTCGTATTCGACATATTCATATTGGAATGATCCATATTCGATGACGAATTGGTTGCCGTTTGATCGCAAGCCGTCAAAGCGGCAAAGGCAATAACTGCGATTGATAATTTTGTAAATTTCATAGTCCTCCTTGTCTTCTCAATCTATATTGTTTTTTCTTTTACTTTGCATTTTTGCGTCTTTGCGCCTTTGCGGGAAAAATCATTCATCCGTAAAGGCGCAAAGACGCAAAGTTAAAATTTAAATTTCTGCTGCTGCAGTTTTTTGTAGTTCATCAATGCTTTCAAATTCAAAAACTTTCGCGAAGTTTTTGATAATTACATCTTCGACTTCCCGTAAATCAATTTCGCGCCCCAAAAGTTTGTCCATCGAAGTGACAGGCTCGCCTTCGCAGGCGATTATCCAGTTAAAATAGCTCAAATCCGTGTTCACATTGAGCGCGAACCCGTGCGTTGTCACCCAACGCTTGAGGTGCACGCCGATTGCCGCGACCTTTCCGTCTTTGGTGTGAACGCCCGTTAAACCTTCGATCCGGAAACTTTCGATACCGAAATCGGCAAGCGTGCGCATCAAAACTTCTTCGAGATTGCGGACGTAAAAGTGCACGTCTTCCTTAAACGAACTCAAATTAATAATCGGATAGCCGACCAATTGCCCGATGCCGTGATATGTCACTTTGCCGCCGCGATTAGTTTCAAAAACTTCCGCGCCGATGGTTTTTAAAATATCCGCGCTTGCCAAAACACCGTTTTCTTTGGCGCGTCGTCCGATTGTAAAAGTGTGCGGATGCTCAAGCAGAAGCAGAAAATCCCTTTCGCGCTCGGCGATAACTTTCGTTTCGAGCGATTTTTGCAGCTCCAAACCGGCGGCATAATTAATCCGACCAGGACGGCGAACTTCCAAAAGCCTTTTTTGCATCTCTTTTATGATAAAATTTTACCGACAAAATTACTATTCGACAATCAAATATGAAAACAAACAGATATTTATTGAGATTTACCTTTTTGGCAGTGATCGCTGTTTTGAGTTTTGCCGTTTCCGCCGAAGCGCAAAAGAAAAAAAAGCCGGTCACAAAAAAACCGACCACCACGGCAACCGTTACAACTAATGCTTTGGAAATAAAAGAAGGCGCGGAAAAAGTTTCAATTCAACTAAAAAATGTAACGAGTTTTATCTACAAACTCGGCGGCATCGCCACCGGCATCGAGGACACCGATAAAGAAGCAGAGGCCGGCAAACTTTCAAAATCCGCGCTTGATAAAAATGCGCAATTTAAACAAGCCGTCATTCAGAGCATCAGAAATCTTCGCGCCGGACTCGCGGCTATGGAAGTCGAATTCCGCACAAAACCCGGCCTCAAGCCTTATCTTTTGCAGCTTGAGGGAATTACTGAATTAAGCGGACAGTCGGAAGATTTAGCAACCGCTGGAAGGTTTACCGATTCGGGAAAAGTCTTGGTTACGGTTATTGGAAAATTAGCAGATACTTTAGCGGCAATGCCCTAGTCAATTACAAATTACGAATTAATGTGAAAAATTGCTTTCAATTCGTAATTCGTAATTCGAAATTTCGTAATTATTTTTTCGGTTCCGGCTTTTTCAAACTTGAGGTAGTTGGTTCGCAGACTTCGCCCGTTTTGTTTTGCGAAGTTTCCGCCTTCTTTTCTTCCTTCGGCAAGCCTAATTTTTCGCGGATAAAATCTTCCGTTTCGGCTTCCATCAATTCGCCGTTGACGACGAATGTTTTTTCCGTCAAAATGTCGCCTTTCTTTTGCAGATTTGCCGGAATCAGAAAAATATTCCAAGGCGAACCCCAATTTCGCGTGTCGCCGGTTATTTTGCGGTAATCGTAATGCAGAGTTTTTTGCTTTGCATCGCGGGCTTCGGATTCATAAACGACCGGAAACGTAATCTTAAAAGTATCGAGACCGGTTTTCATCACGTCAACCGCGTCGTATTCGCCGACGCCGATAACATCAAAACCGTTCGCCTTGTATTTTTCGTAAAACTTCTGCGCGACCGGTGCTTCGAGTTTCCAGTTCGGACACCACGGCGCGAAATAAACGACCATCACGAGCTTTTTACCTTTCGTAGAATCTCGCAAATTCAACTCTTTGCCGTCACGAACCTGTTTGTAAGTCCAATCCTTATATTTTATTTCCTTTTCCAAGACAGGCGCGTATTCGTGCTGTGCGCTTGAATGCGTAAAACTCAAAAGCAAAATTGCAAATAATAAAACTGTTTTCATTGTTCGATAATTTCCTCTATCAAAAAGACTAACTTTTCAGATGCCGAAAGACAAGTAAATTCTGCCTGTTACAAATTGATTTTTATTTCATATTGATGTCGTGCCAAAATATCTTCTTGACCTGAAAAGGTTTGTCACTGCGAATTTTTACTTCTGTATAAGTCCTTCAGTTCGTCTTCCTGTGGCGTAATAGTCTTGCTGGTAACGTTTTGCAGATTTGCGATGGGCGAACTTTTTAGCACAAATTTTCATTCCGAAAACTGAACTTTCTGTGACCTCAAAACTGTCTGCGGAGCAAGAAACCCCGCCTATTGCAAATGTGATGTTATGCGGTCGGCTTTCTTTTCTGTCCACTTGTGTCAAACTATTCCATTACTTTATTTAGTTGTCTTATCGCCATTTTAGTCAGCGTCAATTTGTTCCCATAGCTCTATTTTGTTTCCTTCTGAGTCCATTATATGAACAAATTTTCCATACTCAAAAGTTTCAATTTCATCAACAACTGTCACGCCATTTTCTTTTAGTTTATTTACGAGTCCTTCAATATTTTGAACTCGATAGTTAATCATAAATTCCTTTTTTGAAGGGGCGAAATATTCACTTCCTTTTTTAAAAGGACTCCATTGAAGAGAGTTTATCTCGTCAGGTCTGTTAACGTTTCTGGATTCAAAAGTCGAACCATACTCATTGGTTTCAAGTCCCAAGTTCTGACGATACCATTCTCTCGTTTCTTCGGGATTGTCAGAAAAAAAGAAAATTCCACCAATTCCTGTTACCTTAGGTGTTGTGTCGTTAGTTGAATCTGTGTTTGTCATTTCATTTTTTTGTTCTTCCATTTTATTTGTCGAGTTGCAATTTGTAAGAATTGTTAAGATCAAAATTGTTAATTTCAGTAACAAAATCGTTTACGAATTTTTTTGTTGGGGAGTAAATTCCATAACAAATTCTTTAAGTTCTTTTCTCAATTATGATTTGAGGAATGTATCACA
>JBDTZT010000427.1:0-4480 GCA_040005005.1 Actinomycetota bacterium | reverse complement strand
TAAAAGCCGTTTCGGAAACGCATTGCGATGCCGTGGGAATGAGCGGATTGCTGGTGAAATCAACGCTCGTAATGCGCGACAATCTCGAAATTATGAACGAACGCGGCATTAATGTTCCGGTCATTTTGGGCGGTGCGGCGTTAAACCGCAAATATGTTGACAATGATTTGATCCCGATCTACAACGGCAAACTTTTCTATGCGCGCGATGCTTTTGACGGACTTCATGCGATGGACGCGCTCACGCAGCGTGAGCAGTCCAAAGTCCAAAGCCCAAAGTCTAAAGTAGTCGCTGCCGGAAACGGGAAGTCAGTAGCGTCGACGTCAGCCGATGCGTCAAACGACACAATTGAAACCGTTGAAGACGCGGAAGATTTAGTTGGCGAAGACGCAAAACTCGGCAAACAAGCGGCACGTGTTTCTTCGAGAAGCGTCGGCGACACGACACACACGGGCAAATCCGAAGTTTCGCCTGCCGAAATTATTCCGGCCGCGCCTTTTTATGGTTCAAAGGTTGTCGAGATCAAAGATTTGTCGAAAGTTTTCGCGTTTATCAATGAAACCGCGCTTTTCAAAGGGCAATGGCAATACAAACAGGGGAAATCATCGAAAGAAGATTATGCGAAACTGCTTGAAACCGAAGTTTATCCGAAATTCAAAGAGGTCAAAGCCCAGGCGACCCGCGAAAAATTATTGGAAGCAAAGCTCGTTTACGGATATTTTCCGTGTCAGTCGGAAGGCAATGACCTGATTATTTATCAGGACGACGAACGCACGGAAAGAATGCGGTTCACCTTTCCGCGTCAGCCGGTTGAGCAGCGCGGAAGCAAAAATCTTTGTTTAGCAGACTATTTCGCCGCGAAAGATTCGGGCAAAATTGATACGGTCGCCTTTGATTTGGTGACAATGGGAAGAAAGGCAAGCGAACACGCCGCCAAACTTTTTGCAGCTGACAATTACACCGATTACCTGCTTTTCCACGGTCTTTCGGTCGAATCGGCCGAAGCACTCGCCGAAATGTGGCACAAACGCGTCCGCGAAGAATTAAATTTCGCCGATAAAGACGCGCCCGAACTCGCCAAACTCTTTCACCAAGGCTATCAAGGCTCGCGCTACAGCTTTGGCTATCCGGCGTGTCCGAATCTCGAAGATCAGACAAAACTTTTTGAACTGCTGAAACCCGAACGCATTGATGTCGAACTCTCGGAAGAATTCCAGCTTCACCCCGAACAATCAACTTCGGCGATCATTATTCATCACCCGGAGGCGAAATATTTTAATATCGAATAGAAATGACGGGAAAAATCTCACTTCAAATAAATAATGAAGAAATAGTTTTTGCAGACCTAACCAATCGTGAAATATTGGAAGCGATAATAATTTGCAAAAGTGGTAATATTTTCCTCTACGATATTGAAACTAATTCAAAAACACTTTTTACTCAATTGTCATTTAATCCTTATCAACTTAACCTGCAAATTTACAGTTTTCAAAATTACGTTTGTATTGTGCAGAAAAATGGAACTTTAGGAATGGTTATTGACCTTTCCAATCCAAATTTTCAAAAACTATTGAAACGTGGAGATTACTGTGTAGAACATTGTTTATTCCCAATTGCCTTCTATTCAAATGAAAATCAAACATTTTTAATTCATGGTTCAGATTGGAACAGGTTAGACATTACTTGTTTGGAAAATGATGAATTATTAACAAATCGAATAGTTGATTACAAAACGAAATCAAATTATTTCGATTATTTTCATAGTTCTTTACTTGTTTCACCGGACGCAAAACATTTCACAAGTAATGGATGGGTTTGGAGTCCTTACGACCAAATTACAATTTACTCAATTGAGAAATTCTTGCAAGAATTTGAAATGTCACATATATCAATTGATTTTGAACCTGTAGATGGTTACAACTGGGATAGACCTTTATGTTGGATCAATAATACGACTCTCGGAATTGGCTATAACAAAAAGGAAGGTGGAGAAAGTAAAGCCGATTTTCCATCAGAAATAGTATTTGTGGATATTCTGGAAAAAAAAATTATCAATCGAATTGAATTCAATGGTTTTGCGTTTTCTGATTATGGAGCAGTTATTGGAGAATTATTTTTTGATGCCGAAGCCGAGCATTTTATCGCCGTAAATAAACAAACAGGATTGTTAATCACTAACTTAAATGGCAATGAAATATACAAAGATGAAAAATTAACTTCACACAAATATTCAACTAGACATCAGCTTTTCTATCAAATGGAGGGCAAAAATCAAACGATTGAAATATTCGAGTTAACAAACAAATAATTATTCAATTGATTTGGTGTTAAAATCTTTCAAAGTGATTGAACAGCAGGAACAAAATGATGTTCTAGGCGATTTTACAAAACGTCTGGACAAAATCGGTATTGAATATATGCTTGTCGGTTCGATGGCTTTGGTGCATTATGCGATGCCGCGAACGACGGTTGATATTGATATTGTCGTCAAAATTTCGCCCGAAAAAATTGATAGATTCATCGCGGAATTTGAAAATGATTATTATATTCCGATTGGGCGTGCAAAACAGGCGGTTCGGCAAAAGGGGATGTTCAATGTCTTGAATAATCAGACGATTTTGAAGATTGATTGTGTTGTTCTCAAGGAAAGCGAGTTTGAAATTAATGCCTTTTCGCACCGTCAAAAGGTTGATTATTCGGGCGATTTCGATATTTGGATAATCAGTAAAGAAGACTTGATTTTGTCGAAATTGAATTGGGCGAAAAATACCAAATCGGAAAGGCAAATGCTGGATGTCGCTAGTATCATTCGCAACGGATTTGATGAAGATTATGTCGGAAAATGGGCGAAAAAGCTGGGCGTTGAAAAACTTCTGGATGAATGTTTCGAACTTTTAGAGAAAAATGATGCTGACGGACACGACTCGTGAAATCGAGGAAATGCAAAACGAACTCTGGATGAAAAAAACGCCGCAGGAACGCGCCCGTTTTGCTTCGGCAATGTTTGCCGCCGGAAGAAAAGCCGTCATTGCCTCTTTACCGAAAGATTTGTCGGACGAAGAGTTCAAAAAACAAATGTATTTCCGCCTTTACGGCGAGCATTTGCCGGAAGATTTTTTCAAATAGCAGCCGGTATTCGAACTTCCGATTTCATCAACAAATTTGTTGATGATAAACAGCCTGTAAGCGGCATAATATTTCTAAACTAAAATGTTTAAAGCGATTTATTACGATTCGATCACGCTTCATCTTATTACTGAAGGGAATTTTGCCAAAGTTCGTACAATGTTTAAAGGTTTTCCTGAGTCGGATTATATGCTGGCGGAGCTTGACGCAAGTTATCGGCCGAAATTTGAGGACGGAAAATGCGTCAGATATAGCTTTTATGTGATGCTCGGAAATGATTTGGCGGGTTTGACACTGCTCGATATTGACGATTGGGAAACAAGGGCAGGTTCGACCGGCGCGGATATGTTGGTTGAAATGCGCGGAAAAGGCGTTGCTCCACGCAGTAAACCGCATTTGTTTTACCTGGCGTTTGAAATTTTAGGTCTGAACCGCGTTGCCACGGGGTGTTTTGTTTCAAATCTTTCTTCAAAAAAATCCATCGAAAAAACAGTTGGTTTTCAGTTTGAAGGCACGATGCGGCAATCGGGTTTAAACGACGACGGCGAACTTGAAGATGAACATCTTTACGCGATTTTGCACGAAGACTGGCTGAAATATTATAATCAAAATCGAATCGAAGTGATTTACTGATGTTACGCAGCAATATTTTTCAGCCCGATTCACCGGGCTTTTTCGCGCTCTGCGGAAAGCTGCCTAAAATGCGGCTCAAAAGCATTTTCCGTAACATCAGTTATCTGTTTGGCGTGAATCCATTTAAAATGCGTTTGTGAGCGTCCTAATATCTAATTTTTCTTGCAATTTAGAATATTTAAAACTTACGACGAATTTTATACTTCCTTATTGTATTTATTGCGGTAATCAAATGGCGTCATTCCGGTAATTTTCTTAAAAATTCCGCGAAAGGCTTTGGTGTCGGAATAGCCGACCTCGAACATTACTTCGGTAATGTTTTTGCGGCTCGTTTCAAAGCTGTTTTTGGCGGCTTCGATTTTGACGCGTTGGACGTATTCGTTGACGGTGTTGTTGGTTGCGCGTTTGAAACGGCGTTCAAGGCTTCGGCGGCTGATGGCGAATTTTTCGGATAATTGGTCAATCGTGATGCGCTCGTGAAAATTGTTTTCGATAAAATTTTGGGCTTTTTTGATGTCTTCGTCGGTGTGTCCGTTTTGACCTTTGAACATAATAAAATGCGATTGCGAGTCGCGTTTAATGTCAATTGCAAAGACTTTCGCGGTCATAATCGCTGTTTCGCGGTTCGTAAATTTTTCGACCAGATAAATCAGCAGATTATAATAGGAAGTTGCGCCGCCGCTTGTGTAAATTCCATATTCTTCGGTAATGATTTTATCGG
>JBDTZT010000426.1:0-4486 GCA_040005005.1 Actinomycetota bacterium | reverse complement strand
GACGGCAAAACAGATTTCGCGGTTTACCGCAACGGAATTTGGTATGCTCTACAGTCAACGCTTGGTTTTGCCGCTTTGCAATTCGGCATTCCAACTGATATTCCGGCAACCGCAGATTACGACGGCGACCGAAAATCCGATTTCGTCGTCTATCGTCCGAGCGAACGTAAATGGTATCTTTATCAAAGCTCCGCCGGAGTTGCCATTTATATCTTCGGAGTGGACGGCGCCCAACCGGTACCCGCGCAATCGAACTAAAAATCAAAGAATGCTCGCGGGAGCAGGGGCGTGAGAAACGCTCCTATTTTTGCAGCCTTGCCGATTGCGCGGGTTTCCGTCTTTTCAAGATCTAAAAAAATAAAAGGTGGAATGTGCTGTTCACATTCCACCTTTTATTTTTTTGAAATTACGTTACTTTTCAATCGCGGTCAAAATATTTTTTTGATGCTCTGTTCCCCAAACGGCAATTGTATCGAAAACCAATTTCAGACTTTCCCCAAATTTTGTCAAAGAATATTCGACTCGCGGCGGAAACTCGGCAAAAGTTTTCCGCCCGATCAACCCGTCGTGTTCCAATTCACGTAATTGGGTGGTTAAAACTTTATCGGTGATTCCTTGGAGTAATTCTTTCAATTCACCGAACCTGATCGGTTCCTGCTTTTGGAGTTTCCACAAAATCTTTACCTTCCAACGTCCGCTCAAAAGCTCCAGCGTTGTTTCGACCGGACAAATAAATTCCTTCTGTTTTGTATAAAAGCCCATAATTACCGTTTGGTTAGTAACTGATTCACCGATTTAGACTAAAACAAAGCTAACAAAAGCGGCTGAAAAATACAATCAATTGAGGAGCAATCAAAATGAGTTTGAAAGATGTAAATCAGGTCAATCCGGAAAATCCCAAACGGGTGGCAATTGTCATTGCCAACCCGGCAGTTTCGTCCACAACCGGTTGGAATGTCGGTTTTTGGTGGTCGGAACTGACGCATCCGTTTTATGAATTGACCGAAAAAGGTTATGAAATAGAAGTTTTCTCGCCTGACGGCGGAAAATGCGAAGCTGACGTGATGAGCGATCCGCGTGATGCAAGCGGCTATTCATCGAGCGATTTAATCAGCCTCGGCTTTATCAACACGCCGAATCTTTTTAACTTGACCGAAAATACAAAAAAAGTTTCTGAAATTGTCGTGGGCAATTTCGACGCGATTATTGTTGCGGGCGGACAAGCACCGATGTTCACATTTGAAACCGCGACCGAATTGCATCAAAAATTCGTTAAATTTTACGAAACCGGAAAAATTGCCTGCGCATTATGTCACGGCACGGCGATTTTGAAATTTGCCCGACTTTCAAATGGCGAGTTTTTAGTGAAAGGCAAAACCGTTACCGGATTTGCCAACACCGAAGAAGATTTTGCCGACAATGCGGTTTGGGATTACGGAATGCTGGCGCGTGATAAACACGTGATGCCGTGGCGCATCGAAGATGAATTAAAAAAACTCGGTGGAAATTATATACAGGCCGGACTTTGGCGCGGTTTTGCCGTGCGCGACGGAAATCTGATTTCCGGACAGCAAAATTTTTCTGGCAGTGAAACCGCCAAATTAGTCATTCAGGCTCTCGGAGAATAAAATAAAAAGATATGAAAATAGCAATTTTAGGCGCGGGAATGGTCGGCGCCGCTTTGGGGAAACGATTTTCGCAAACCGGACACGAAGTTTATTTCGGCGTTCCGAATCCTGCGGAATACGATGATAAAAGAGAATTTGCCAAAGTCGGAACAGTCGCCGAAGCGGCCGCAGATTCGGAAATTATTGTGCTGGCGATTCCATTTGACGCAATTTCCGAAGCCATCGAAAACTGCGGCGAGGTTTCGGGCAAAATTATTGTTGATTGCACAAATCCCTTGAAAATGATTGACGGCCGATTGAGTTTAGCGCTCGGTTTCGACACCTCGGGAGCGGAAAAAGTTGCCGCCGTCGCCAATCGCGCAAAGGTTGTCAAATGTTTTAACCAAACAGGTTTCGACAATCTGGCAAATCCGCAATATGATATTGGCAAAGCAGTCCAATTTGTCTGCGGAGATGAGCCGGAAGCAAGAGAAACTGTCAGAAAATTAGCTGAATCAATCGGATTTGAGGCAATTGATGCCGGTGATTTGAAGAATGCGCGCCTTCTCGAACCACTCGCCGCGCTTTGGATTCATTTAGCGTTCACGACTGATTTGAGCCGCAGTTTCGCCTTTTCGCTTTTGCGCCGATAAAAAATGCCGAATTATTTTACAAAAAGCCGCGTCGAGGCATTCAGCGACGGAATTTTTGCGATTATTATCACGCTTTTGATTTTAGAAATAAAAGTTCCGCATATCGTAATTCATGAATCAATCGGTGAACTCGCCGAAAGTTTGTATGAGCTTACCCCGAAATTTATTGCATGGGTGATCAGTTTTCTGACAGTAGCGGTAATTTGGGTCAATCATCACCGTATTTTTGAGCGAGTCAAAAACATCAATAACGCTGTCTTTTGGCTCAATGCCAATCTGCTTTTATGGGTTTCGTTCATTCCTTTTCCGACGGCGCTGATGGGTGATTATCCGAACAATAAACTGGCCGTCAGTTTTTTCGGTTTGTCGTCTTTGATGATGGGCATCGCCTTTACGATTTTTCGGGTTTATATGTGGAAAAACCCTGAAATCACGATTGATTTTACAAAAGAAGAATTGTGGCAAGAAGTCAGAAACGTGCTGCTTTTCGGTCCATTGTTGTATATTCTCGGAGCGGCGACGGCGTGGATTCATCCCTATATCGCCTTTGCTTTTTATGCTTTAGTCACGATTTATTTTATCTTTCCGAAATCAACGGCTTTTGAGAAAACAAGCGATTAATTTTTAAATTACAGAAACAAGCGTTTTTTTCATACAAACACTGTTTTCGACTCCTTCATATTGTCCGTAATTCGGAATCAATTCGTAACCCGATTTTTGATAGAGCCGAATTGCTTCGGGCTGTTTTTTACCTGTTTCCAAAATTGCCGACTTAAATTTCAGCTCGCTTGCCCATTTTTCCAATTCTTTTAAGATGTCAACCGCAATTCCGTTTCCGCGCTGTTCCCTCAGCACAAACATTCGTTTGATTTCGACTGTTTCATCGTCGTATTTTTTGAACGCGCCGCAGCCAACCGCCAATTCGTTTTGATAGGAGACGATGACATTTTTTATCGAATCAACTTTATTAAATTGCGCGTAAAAACTGTGTTCCGCACCGTCACGAAGGCTCAAATCATCATCAAGCAAACGGACAAGTTGCTGAAAATCTTTGCTTTCTGAATTTGCTCTAACCAGTTTTAACATAAATTTTCGATCCTATTTCGTGATTTTCCTGATCCCATACAAATAAAATTTTCCACTTTCTTTTTTGTGAAAATAGATCAGATTTTTATCCGGCGATATGGTCGCCGCCTCCGCAAAACCGTTGATATTCGGTAGTTTATTCGGAGGGTTGAAACTGCTTTGCAGATCGTTTCGGGTGGCATAATAAATTTCCGGAATTGAGCTTAAGGAAAGCGGAATTTTAACGCGGGTAAAATAGATTTCCAGTTCATCAGACGAAATTGAAACCGCATATTCGAGGTCATCCGTGTTGATATTTTTGAATATTTCCGTGCTGTTCTCCAATCGTTTAAAATTAGCTCCGTTTTTTTTCGCAATGAAAATATCGCCGGTTTGAGGAATGCCCTGACCGTTAAATTTGCTGTCCACCAGATAGAGAGTTTCACCATCCTCACTGACCTCTACATCAAAATTTACCCAAGGCGGCTTTAATTTTGAAAAACCTTCTGCCAATTTAACATTTTCAACTTTTCCGTCAGAATATTTGGCTTGGAAAATGGTTGAAAATGAGGTCGAATAATTACGATTCGAGACAAAATAAAGGTTATTAAGCTTGTCCATAGTTGGAACGCCTTCAAGGTTTGAGGTGTTGACCCCGACAATTTCACTTTTATATTGAAATGTGAAATCATCAATTCTGATCGCCCAATGAAGATTTGTATTTTCAGAAGAGTCATTTAAGTTATTGAAAAAGAGTGTCTTACCGTCTCTTGAAAGAAAAGGTTCCATAATCTCGCGGTCATAACCATTTATTTTAACGATTTCCGGTTGTTCAAATTTGAAAACTTTACTCGTCGCAATAATTTGAGAATTTCCTTTGCCATCCAACCACAACAAAGAGAAAACCAAAAAAAATGTGCCCGTGATTATTTTCATTATTACAAATTTATCACAATCGGCGGCTGATTCGGCTGGTAACTTTCGTCACAATTTGAAGCATTGACAAATATCACGCCGAATTTTTCTGTCTTTCCGTAGCCGCAATGAATATGCCCGAAAACGTGAAGTTTGAGTTTGCCGAAGACGACGATTTCTTCAACTTTTTTTCTAAGTTCTTCGCAACCCGTATTTTCAACAAAATATTTTCGCGGAACTTCGTCC
>JBDTZT010000425.1:0-4498 GCA_040005005.1 Actinomycetota bacterium | reverse complement strand
TCCACTTCGGTATCTCGTCGCGGATGAGCTTCGCAAATTCTTCCGGCGAAACTTTCGGTTTGCGGTCATAGGTCATTAAACCGTTGATTTCCTGTTCGACATCGGTCAATTGCGTGTAACAGTAACCGACAATTGCCTTGTTCGTCCGCAGTGCCGTAACGGTCGAATCGAGGCGTTTTAAGAATGATTCCTTAGTCGGTTCAATATTTCCGTAACCGAATTCATTCGATTTTTTCGGCGTGTCCAACCGGTAAGCAATGCCGCCGAATTCGGTCACGACAATCGGCGAGCCGTTGTATTTGTAGCCGAACGCCAACGCTTCTTTGCCGTTACGCGGAATCTCACGGCGGTCGGTTTCCAGTATTTTATATTTTTCCGTCAATTCCTCGCCGCGCCCGTAATCGTGGATGCCGAAAATATCGGTCGTATCGGTGTGTTCCCAACCGTCGTTATCCTGCACGAGCCGCGTCGCGTCGAGCGAATGAATCAAATGATACATCGCTTTGGCGTGTTCCTGCTGCTGTTGGTCGGTAGCAATTCTAATAACGCCCCAGCTTTCATTAATCGGTGTCCACGCAATAATCGAAGGATGATTGTAATCGCGCCGGATGACCTGCTGCCATTCGTCGGTGAATCTCGCGACGTAATCATCCGTGTAAATATCGAAGGCATTCGCCATCTCGCCCCAGACGAGAAAACCTAGTTTGTCGCACCAGTAAAGCCAGCGCGGGTCTTCGACTTTCTGATGTTTGCGCGCGCCGTTCAAACCGAATTTCTTTGCCATTTCGATGTCGTATTTGATGGCTTCATCGGTCGGCGGCGTCAACGTCGAATCCGGCCAATAGCCTTGATCGAGCACGAGCTTTTGAAAATAGGGATTATTGTTGAGAAAAATTCGGCCGTCGCGGGCTTCGATTTTGCGCTGTCCAAAATAACTGTCCACGCGGTCAATGACCGAACCGTTCGCCGCCAGCAGCTCAACGCGCAAATCATATAAATTCGGGTGTTCGGGACTCCACGTTTCCTGATTATTCAAATGCAGCGTGGCAAACGGATTCGCTCCGCCCTGCGTCTGTGCGGAAACTTCCGTCAGTGCCGCCGGCTGAGTGCTGAACGTCGCCGTGAAGCGCAGTTTTTCGCCCGCGTTCGTCGGCTGATTCAAAATCGTTTCGATTTTAACTTCGCTGTTGTCAATATCCGGCGTGATTCGGAGCCGTTTCACATAAATAGGCGCGACCGTTTCGATCCAGACGGGCTGCCAGATGCCGGTCGTTCTGGTATACCAAATCGCCGCCGATTTTGGTTCCCAAAATTGTTTCCCGCGCGGAATCGTGCGGTCGGTCGAGGGATCGAAAACGCGCACGACGATTGAATTTCCGTTGTCCATCAATAAATCGGTAAGATCGAACGCAAACGGCACATTGCCGCCGCGATGTTCGCCGACCCGTTCGCCGTTAACCCAGACAATCGCTTCGTAATCAACCGCACCGAAATTGAGCATCACGCGCTTATTGGCCGCCCGAAAATTTGCGGGAACTTCCAAGCTCCGCCGATACCAGACGACATCGTGATAATTCGGGTCATTTATACCGGAAAGTTTTGTTTGAAACGCGAACGGAACCTGTATCAAGCGCGAAAATTTTTGTGCCGCATTTTTATACCAGCCTTCTTTCATTCCGCGATTCGCGTCGTCAAACTCAAATTGCCACGCGCCGTTCAGCGTCTGCCATTCAGCCCGCGCCAAATCGGGACGCGGATATTCTGCACGCGGAACCGACTGCGAATGAACCGCCAATGGAAAGAACAGAAATGCAAAAAAAGTAAAAAATTTCAGTTGTGATAAATTTTTCATTTGAATTAATTTGCCGACGAACAAATTTGTCGCGCTTTGAAACGCAAATTTGTTTTTGCCGGTCCCGTTTTAAAATTGAAAATCCGACCGCTTTCAGTGATTATGTAATCGCTTACACTATAACTTATATTTTAGAAGAAATTCCAGCAACAATTTGTCAAATACTCTCTTGTAATGCGTAAATCAGATGAAATACCACAATTTTGTGGTTCGTTTTTTTTGTTTGGCTCAGTTAGAAATTCATTTTTAGTGCGCCGCATTTAACAACTAAATGCTGGGTCAAAGTAAAATTACAGTTTGCGGCTTTAATCAAAATGATGATAGAAAACAGTTGCGAGTGACAGACATTAATTAATTTAATGAAGCTGATTAATAATTTTGTTGACAATCGCAATCGCGTATGTTACAAATATTTTACAATCCTAAGTAAGCGGTTACATTATAGTCTTAAATTGTATTTTAATTACTAAACTTGATTCTAACAGGCTAAATAGGGAACATTTTTGATTTTATCCGGTGGTCAAATCGGAATTCAAATATTTTTTGTAAGCTGATAAGTCAAAGATCAGCTTTTTTGAAGGTTTAATTATTTTATTTTTTAATCCCGCAAGTGTAATTTTGCCGATTTTATCGGACAAAATCGCCGACACTTTTTTAAAGATTAGGCTTAATTGAAATTGAGGAGGGTTTATGAAAGTTATGAAAATGCTCTTAAGTTTGTGTCTGCTGATGTTCGGCTGGACAATAATCACTGTTCAGGGACAAAGCGACCGCGGTTCGATTCGCGGGACGGTGACTGACCCGAACGGCGGGCTGATTGCCAACGCGAAAGTCACTATTACCAACGTCGAAACCAACGAAACGCGCGAAACAATCACGAGCGGTGAAGGCAGTTATAATATTCCGGAGCTTAAAGCCGCCGTTTATCGCATTCAGGTTGAAGCCAGCGGATTCAAATCGGCAACGATTGATACGGTTCAAGTCGGGGTCGGAATAATTCGTAACGGCGACGTCAAGCTCGAGATCGGCGTCGGCGCGAGTGTTACGGTCACTGCCGAGCCTTCGGTCTTGAATACCGAATCCCCGGTCCAGCAGCGCAACGTCACCGAAAGAGAGGTGCGCGAATTACCGTTACTCGTGAGTTCGGAATCCGGCGGACGTTCACCACTCTCGTTTATTTTCCTTGACAGCAGCGTCGTCGGATCAGGCAGCGATAATACCGCCGGGCAAACCGGCGGCGGCGCGAGCAGTGCCGGTATCAATGGGACAAACTTTCGAATTAACGGCAGTCAGGGCTTGGGGCAGGAAATTTTAATTGACGGCGCGGGAACGCGCCGCGGTGAAAACGGAACTTTCTTTTCCGAGGTCGCTCCGGGACCTAACGTGTTTCAGGAATTTACGATCAACACCAGCAATTACTCGGCTGAATTCGGAAATTCGTCGGGCGGCGTCATCAGCTTCAAGATCAAGGAAGGCGGCAACGATTTTCACGGTGAAGGATATTTCTTTCACCGCAATGAATCCTTAAACGCCAACAACACGCGCAATCGTCTGCTGAATACCACGCTGCCCGCTAATCAGCAGTTTCAGCGTCCGTTCGATCGGCAGCGGGATTACGGTTTTTCGGTCAGCGGTCCGGTCTTTCTGCCCCGTTTCGGCGAAGGCACGCCGTATTTTTACAACGGCCGCAATAAAACATTTTTCTTCTTTAATTACAGCGCCTACAGCATCAGTCAGAGCGAAACCGTTGATGTCAGCGTCCCGACTTTAAGAATGCGCAACGGCGATTTCGGGGAATTGCTGACCGATCCCTATATTCTGCAATTCTTCGGACCGGGGGGCGTTCGGATTTTTAATCCGAATGAAACGCCGGGCTCACGCACGGCTTTTACCAATAATATTATTCCCCCTAATTTGATCAGCCGGGTCGGACGCAATTTTGCCAATCTGTTTCCGCTCCCGAATCAAACCGGACCGCTCGGTTCGGGTGTTTTTCACAACTACCGCGCGACGAGCAGTGCCGGTTCGCAAACTCAGGCTTATACGACCAAAATAAATCAGGTCTTGTCCGACAAACAGCAGATTAACGGCAGTTTTGTCTATCGCACTTTGCCGAGCACGAAGGGCGGTTTTCCGCGCCTGCCAGGGGATTTCGTCAATCAGGGCGTCTGGGATCAGGCCTTCAAATCTTACTATTTGCGAATCCAGTATGATTACACGCTGACGAACAATATACTGAACCACCTTAATCTCGGATTTAACCGGACGAAGGTGCAAAATTTTAATTTCGGCCGGGGCGCCGGACGTGCCACAGCACTTGGCGTGCCGGTCGGCACTACGCAGGATCTCGGTCTGCCGATGGTCGGATTTCCCGGTTACGGTGATCCGGTCATCTCGACCGATCCGCGGGCTTATCAAACGGGCGGTTCGACCTTCTTCGATAATGTGACCAGCGACAACACATATGAAGTTTCCGATTTCGTTTCTTACACGCGCGGTCGTCATACCTTCCGCTTCGGCGGGGATTTTCGCCGTCAATATTTGATTGCTGACGGTCATTTCGACATTGGGGGGCAATTCAATTTCCGCAGTGGTCAAACCGCCAACGTCAACGATTTTAATGAAGGCTATCCGATTGCCAGTTTG
>JBDTZT010000424.1:0-4501 GCA_040005005.1 Actinomycetota bacterium | reverse complement strand
TTGCTAAACAGGTGTTTTGCCTGTAAAATAATAATACAACTAAATCAGTTTTTTTTCCAGATTTTTTTTATGTTCACGCCTTTTGTCACAAACTTAGCAAATATCAAAAATTCAAAAAGAAAACGGTCAAGAAAAAATAAATGGATACAATTTTAGATAAACAGCAAATCAATATCGAAGACGAGATGCGGCGGTCGTATCTCGATTACGCCATGAGCGTCATCATCGGACGCGCGCTGCCCGATGTCCGCGACGGACTCAAACCGGTTCACCGCCGCGTTCTCTGGGCAATGCAGGAATTAGGCAATTATCACAACAAACCCTATAAAAAATCGGCGCGTGTCGTGGGCGAATGTTTGGGCAAATATCACCCGCACGGCGATATGTCGGTTTATGACACGATCGTTCGGATGGCGCAGGATTTCTCGCTGCGCTATCCACTCGTTGACGGTCAGGGAAATTTCGGTTCGGTGGACGGCGACAATGCGGCGGCTTCGCGTTATACGGAAGTGCGGATGCAGAAATTGACGAACGAACTGCTCGCCGACATCGAGAAGGAAACCGTTGATTTTCAGCCGAACTACGATGAATCTTTGTCGGAACCGAAAGTGTTGCCGACGCGTTTTCCGAATCTGCTTGTCAATGGTTCGGAAGGAATCGCGGTCGGCATGGCGACGAAGATTCCGCCGCACAATCTGACGGAAATTCTCGACGCGACGATTGCGCTCGTTAAAAAGCCGGACATTACGATTGACGAACTCATCAAGATCGTGCCGGGACCTGATTTTCCGACTGCCGGTTTTATCTACGGGCGCGACGAAATTCATCGGGCGTATCGTGAAGGTCGCGGAATTATTCAGATGCGGGCGCGGGCGGCGATTGACCGGATTGGACGCGGCGAACGCGAAAAAGACGCGGTGGTCGTGACGGAAATTCCTTATCAGGTTAATAAAGCACGGCTCATCGAAAAGATCGCCGAACTTGTTCACGAAAAAAGACTCGACGGCATTTCGGAACTGCGCGACGAATCGAACCGCGAAGGAATGCGAATCGTCATTGAACTCAAACGCGACGCGATTCCGCAGGTCGTTCTCAACAAACTTTACAAATTAACGGCGATGCAGTCGAGTTTTGGCATCATCAATATTGCGATTATTGACGGACAGCCGAAAGTGTTGAATCTCAAACAGATGCTCGAAGCGTTTGTCGAGTTTCGCCGCGAAGTCGTCCGCCGCCGGACCGAATTTGAACTCCGCAAAGCACAGGCACGGGCACATATTTTAGAAGGCTTGAACAAAGCGATTGATGCGCTTGATTACATTATTCCGCTGATTCGCAATTCGCGTTCGGTTGATGAAGCGAAACAGTTTTTGACGGGCAATTTTACCGCCTTGCACGAGATTAAAAACTGGCGCGGCGTGGCGAGTGATAAAACTCTCGCGGGATTCTTGAAGGAACTCGAAAAGACGGTCGGCGGAATCGGTTTCAGCGAAATTCAGGCGCAGGCGATTCTTGATTTGCAGCTGCGCCGCCTTTCGGCTTTGGAGCGTCAGAAAATCATTGACGAACTCGAAACGATTCTCAAACATATCAGCGAACTCGAATCAATTTTGGCAAACGAACCACTTTTGCGCCAGGTTATTATTGACGAGCTTCAGGAAGTCAAAAGACAATTCGGCGATGCGCGTAGAACCGAGATTGTTGACGCGGGCGTCGAACTTTCAATCGAAGATTTGATTCCCGACGAAGACGTCGCGATTACCGTGACGAATCAGGGCTATATCAAACGAACGCCGGTCGCGACTTATTCAAAACAAGGTCGCGGCGGCAAAGGACGGCTTGGCGCAAAGGCGAAAAACGAAGATTTTGTCGAGCATCTGTTCATCGCTTCGACGCACGCCTATCTGATGATTTTCACCGATGACGGGCAAGTCTTTAAGATGAAGGTTCACGAAATTCCCGAAGCTGATCCGTCGGCCCGCGGCAAAGCGGTGGTTAATCTCGTGCAGCTTTCACTGGAAAGGAAACTCGTGGCGGTGATGGCGGTGCGTGCTTTTTCGGAAGAAACTTATCTGACGATGGTCACGAAGCAGGGCGTCATTAAAAAATCATCGCTTGCCGATTATCAAAATATTCGCATCAACGGCATTAACGCCATCAACATCGACGAAGGCGACGAATTGCTCAATGTCATCCGGACGGACGGCAAACAGCAGATTTTTATTGCCACGCACGACGGAATGGCGGTGCGCTTTAATGAAACCGATGTTCGTCCGATGGGGCGCGTCGCCCGCGGTGTGCGCGGGGTAAATTTACGCAAAGGTGATTTTGTCGTTTCCGTTCTGGCGGTTTCGACCGAAGGCACGGAAAAAATTCTGACCGTTTCCGAGCAGGGTTTTGGCAAACAAACGGTGGTCGGAAGCTATCGTCTGACCAAACGCGGCGGCAAAGGCGTGATCAATATGAAAACGAATGCTAAAACCGGCAAGGTCGTGGCCTCATTTCCGGTCGAAGAAGATTCGGAAATAATGATTATTACGCAGCAAGCGAAACTGATTCGAATCGGCGTTGACAAAATCCGTGAAACCGGACGTTCGGCGCAAGGTGTGATGCTCATTCGCACGGGTGAAGACGATCTGGTGACAAGCGCATCTTTGCTCGATGTTACCGAAGAGGAAGTCGAAGAGTAGAAAGTAAGAAGTAAAAAGAAAAAGGCAAAAGGCAAAAGGCAAGCGTGAACTTCCTTTTGCCTTTTTCATCCCTCAATTTCATTCCACTAAAGGCAGCTCCATTGACCGCCGACGACCATTGCGGGCGCCCCTGTTCCGCCGCCCTGACACGGCGTTGTCGAGCGTCGGCAGTTTGCGCAGTAAACCATCGAGCCGTTGGCTTTTCCCGGCGGCAGAGCGTTTTGCGCGAATGAAGGCATTTGCACGCCCGCGCCGAATTGCACGTCGGTTCCGAAAAATGTCGGATGCCCTTGAACTTGTCCGTCGGTTGGTTGCCCGGTCATAAAGATAACGGTTGCCTTATCGAAATTGTTTTTAACCGCGCCGCGACAGCCTAATGTATAGCCGTCATAACAGAATCGGTCGCCCGTCGAATAAACCCGCAGACGTTCGTCGGCTTTAAAAGTGTCGCCGCTGTAACCGTTTCCGGTCGAAACAAAAGTCCGCCGCGCATTGAAAACGATTGGGTTGCCGAAAACCGAATTAACAAATGTGATCGGCGCGGAATAATCACCCGCATATGGATTGTTGACACCGTTATAAACAAGCGAATTGGTCATTGATTCGGTTTGCGAATGGGACACTAAAACACTGCCGCTGTCGAGAATGTCGAGAAACGTTCCGCCGAGCGCGTTGGCAAAACCGCCGCCGATCGTGTTGTCAATAAGAATTCCGGCGGCGCGTTCAAAATGCATCGAATCGGCTTTGTTGGTCGCCGTCCGCGGCGGATTGACAAAAAGAGTGTTTTCCACCCGCCAATCGGTATTACGAATATTTGTATAAATTCCCGCATCGGTATTGAAAACAAAGCGGCAGCGGTTGATGTGGATGTAATCAAATTGCCAATTTAAATCGGTTTGCGGCAATCCATGCGCGTAAATTCCGCGTGTAAATGTGCTGAACGCGACATTATCAAAATCCGTGTCCTGCGTCGAAGTATAGGCGCCGAGGGCTTCTACGCCGATTGTGTTTTGCTGGCTGTTGGCGATGAGTTCGATGTCTTTGAAAGCGATTTTTTCCATACATTCGCCGATCCGGAAAAGTGCGCGGTTCGCACCGTTCAAAGTGATTCGCGTCGGATTTTTTCGCACGATATTGTTGGTTGACGCGCCCGTGTGAATGCCGCCCGCGCCCTGAATCGTGATTCCCGAAGGCAGCGCGATACCTTTGAAATTAGGCGTGTTTCCAACCTGATAATCGCCTTCGGGAAAGTTGAGCGTTCCGCCGTTGTGCGTGGCAATAAATGCTAATGCGCTTTGAATCGCGATTGTGTCATCGGTTTTGCCGTCGCCGACCGCGCCGAAATCTCTGATGTTATAATTGCCCAAAGTTTTCGCGTCGGGCGTCGTGATCCAGTCGTAAACGACGGTTCCGGCAAATTGATCGCCGCTGAACGAGATTCGGTATTTCGTGTCCTCGCCCTGAAAACACCATTTGAAGTCTGAAGCATTAGCCTTTAACGAAAAGGTTGACGCGGAACTTCTGGTTAAACTTGTTCCCGAACCGTCGCACGATTTGAGATTCATCGGCGTCGCCGAATTCAAATCGGAGATTATGATGCTCGTGGTCGGCGGCGCATAACGAATCGCACACGTCGCGCTCGTTTGCGTTTCGGGAACGTCCAAAATAATGTTGTAGCCTTCAAATTTGTTCTGGGAGAAGATGACGGCGCTAAAGGACAAAAGAATTGCAATACTCAAAAATAATCTGTTCATAATTTTTTCCAAAGTAAATTGTAAGTTTATTTTGGCAGATTATCGGCAAAATCTCTA
>JBDTZT010000423.1:0-4523 GCA_040005005.1 Actinomycetota bacterium | reverse complement strand
GCAAGGGGAAATATTTTGCTTATATCGGTTCAGACGATTTTTGGCTTCCGACATTTTTTGAAGAACGCGTTAAACTTCTCGAAATGCGCGAAACGGCGGTTTTGGGTTACGGGCATTCTTTTCTCATTAATGAAAATGACGAGATTTTTGACAGCACCGCAAATTACTCGGACGATTGGGCAAATTATCCCGACGGCGACGCTCACGAAATGCTTTTAAACGGCATTGCACCGATTAGTTCGACGCTTTTTTATCGCCGCGCGGCTTTGGAAAAAGTTTCCTGGAACGAAAATTCGCGGCTTGAAGATTATGAAATGTATCTGAAACTGATGAATTTAGGCGATTTTGCCTTTGATTCGCAAGTCCTTTCGGTTTGGCGTTATCACAGCTACAATACAAGTAAAAATCTTGGTTTGATGCTTGATGAAGTCATCGAAGCGCAAAACCGAAACATCAATGATTTGGGCATCAGCGAGGCAAAATTAAAGGGAATTCAAATCAAAACAAAGTTTCGATACGCCCGCGATTTTCTGCAGCACGGTGATAAGAGAGAGGCGTTTCAACTGGCAAAAGACAACTGGCGCGGAGCGAATTCAAACGCGGAACTGGCGAAATTTGCTTTGCGAATGTTTGTGCCGATGAGTTTAATCAATTTTCGCCGAAGTTTGCGAAAGGAAAATTTGACGGAAAAGCTTTCGGTAAAATAAATTTTATGAGCCACGAAAAATTTACAAATCTCAGCGCAGAATTTGAAAAACACAAACCTTGGATAACAAAATTTCACTTCTGGGGCGAAGATTACGGCGGAAATTTCGACGCGATGAACGATGCGCGAATCACGCAGTTTTTCGAGATTTTTCCAAATGTTGAAAATGTTATCGAACTCGGTTCGCTCGAAGGCGGGCATAGTTTTGCTTTGGCGCAAAACCCTTTAGTTAAAAAGGTTTTGGCGATTGAAGGGCGCGCAAGCAATGTTGAAAAATCAAAGTTCGTCAAAGAAATTTTGAAAGATGAAAAGGTCGAATTCGTTCAAGCGGACATTGAAAAAGTTGATTTTGAGCAGTTTGGAAAGTTCGACGCGGTTTTTTGTTCGGGATTGCTCTATCATCTGTCAAAGCCTTGGGAATTGATTCCGAAACTGGCGCGCAGCAGCCCGAATATTTTTATCTGGACGCAGATTTCCGAAGAAGCCAAAGCGAAAAAAATGCGCGAAGGCTGGCGCGGAAAATTTTATCGCGAAGGCGGATTGTTCGATCCTTTGAGCGGTTTGAGCAAAAAATCTTTTTGGCTTTCGCTCGGTTCACTGGTTGGTTTGCTGACAATGAACGGCTATCGGGAAGTAACAATTATCGAACATAATCTCGCGCATCCGAAAGGACCCGCCGTAACGCTCGCGGCAACCACCGGAAAATTTAAGTTGGTAAGCGATTTGGAGAAATAATTCTTTGTCTTCAGAAACAGAAAAATCGGCACAAATAATATATATTAAACCGAGCAGTTCGTGGTTGAATCTTGACCTGAAAGACCTCTGGATTTACCGCGAACTACTCTATTTTTTGACGTGGCGCGATGTCAAGGTGCGTTACAAACAAACGACAATCGGCGTTGTCTGGGCAATTCTGCAACCTATTCTGACAACCGCGATTTTTACGGTAATTTTCAGTACAGTAGCGCGTTTTGATTCGCAAACCGTGCCGTATCCGCTTTTTGCTTTGAGCGGCTTTTTGATCTGGCTTTTTGTTTTTAATTCGATCACGTTTGCTTCAAACAGTCTGGTCGGCAACGCAAATCTGGTTACAAAAATCTATTTTCCGCGCCTGATTGTGCCGATTGCCGCGACACTTGCGGGTTTGATTGATTTGGCGTTAGGCTTTGTGATTTTGCTGATTTTGATGTTTTATTACGGCGTTGGTTTAAGTTTACAGATTTTGTTTGCGCCGCTTTTTATCGTTTTGGCGATTCTGCTGACGCTTAGTTTCGGAACACTTTTTTCCGCGCTGAATGTGCGCTTCCGCGACGTAAAATTCGCGTTGCCGTTTGCTTTGCAGGTTTGGATGATTGCTTCGCCGATTTTTTATCCGCTCGACATTTTGTCGGAAAAAGCGCGGTTTGTTTTAGCATTTAATCCTTTAACGGGAATTTTACTAGGCTTTCGCGCTTCGCTTTTCGGCGAAAAATTCGATTGGTTTTCGATCGGCATTTCGGTGTTAATGATTATTGTATTATTGGTCGTCTCGCTTTTCGTTTTTAAGCGAATGGAGGATGATTTCGCGGATTTGATATGAAATTCGGTTTTTGGTTTTCGGTTTTTGGTCTTTGGTAAAAGCACTAATTATTGGACATTTGATAAATAGCTGCCGTGCAAAGCTACCAAACAAAAACCAAAGACCAAAAACAAAACTCAATGAATGTAATTAAAATCGAAAATTTATCGAAACTCTATTATTTGGGCGGAACAAAGCATAATTCTCTGCGCGATACGATTGTCGGCTTTCTGAAAAATCCGAAACGCGCTAAGAAAAACGAACTTTGGGCATTGAAAGATGTGAGTTTTGACGTGAAAGACGGCGAAGCTCTCGGAATTATCGGCAAAAACGGTGCGGGAAAATCAACTCTCCTCAAAATTCTCTCGCGCATCACGAAACCGACGAGCGGAACAGCCGAAATTCACGGGCGAATCGGTTCGCTTCTTGAAGTCGGGACAGGTTTTCACAACGAACTTTCGGGACGCGAAAACATTTTTCTGAATGGCGCGATTTTGGGAATGAAACGCACCGAAATCGAAGCGAAATTTGATGAAATCGTCGCCTTTTCCGAGATTGAAAAATTTATTGATACGCCCGTCAAACATTATTCGTCAGGAATGTATATGCGCCTCGCGTTTTCTGTCGCCGCGCATCTCGAACCCGAAATCTTGATCGTTGACGAAGTTTTAGCGGTCGGCGATGTCGCGTTTCAGAAAAAATGCCTCAACAAAATGCGCGATGCCGGACAAATCGGTCGCACGGTTTTGTTTGTTTCGCATGATATGCAGGCGGTTTCGCGCCTTTGCCAGCGGGCGATTTGGATGAAAGACGGGCGCGTCGTCAAAGACGGTGAAACAAGCGCGGTCGTCAGCGAATATCTGCACGAACAATCCACTACCGGTGCAGAAAAAACCTGGGAAGATTTGGAAAAATCGCCCGGCAACAAGATCACCAGACTTCGGCGCGTGCGCGTTTGCGACCAAAACGGCAAAACTGCGTCGGCACTCGATATTCGTCAATCAATCGGCGTTGAAATGACTTATAAAGTTTTGCGCGAAGGCAAGATTTTAACTCCGAATTTTCATTTTTACAACGAACAAGGTGTTTGCATTTTTATTTCGCACGATTGGAGCGATGAATGGCGCACGCGTCCGCGTCCCGTCGGCGAATACACGAGCATTTGTTGGATTCCGCCGAATTTTCTCGCGGAAGGCAATATTTTCGTCAAAGTTGCCGTTTCAACTTATCTGCCTTTGGAAGTTCATTTCGTTGAGTCGGATGCAGTTTCATTTAAAGTCATTGACAGTTTTGAAGGTGATGCGGCGCGGGGCGATTACGGCGGATTGATGCCCGGCGTGGTGCGTCCGATTTTGAATTGGGAAACCAAAGTTTTAAACCTAAAATGAAATTATGGTTTTCGCAAATAAAAACAGGCTTGGTCGCCTTTGTTTTGTTTGTTCAGGATTTCGGCTTCGCGTTCCCATTCGCGGAGTTGTTTGGCAATATCGTTTTGATAAATCTCATCTTCGTTCATCGCCAGATTTCGGACGTATCTTTCACTTCCGAAAAACTGAAACGCTTCCGAATCATAAACCACTTTCGCAACCTCGAAACCGGCAGTTTTCGCCAAATCACGAAAACTTTTTTCGGTGAACAAAAAAAGATGGCGCGGCGGGTCGAGCTGAACCCAATTGACACCGTATTTTTCCCACGCGAAAGCGGCAACCGGAATGCGAATCAAACAAACTTTCCCGGGTCGTAAAAGTTTGTAAATTTCGCGCAAACTTTCCAGCGGATTCGGCAGATGCTCAAACGAATGATGAAGCATCACAAAATCAAAAAACGGCTCGATTTCCGAAAGCGGACGTTTGTAAATCTTCACGCCGTTCGGATAAAAAATGTCGTTTTCGATAAAAGCATCCGCTCCCGTTAAGTTGCGAAACCCATAATAATAAAGATTTTGCAGCAATTCTCCGCGACCGCATCCGAAATCGAGAATTCGTGAGCGAAAGTTTAATTCAAGCAACGGCTCTTTCAAGGAATTGGGGAAAAATGTGCTGAACCAAGATTGTTTTCGGACAATTAAGCGGCTCAGAAAATTTTTTCGATTGAGCAAATAGTTTCCGAGAAAACGGACGGCAAGACGGATTTTCAAGCGTCGTTCAAAGCCGCCTTTTTGATCAGAATTTAACGAATAATAATCTTTTGGATAATAACGGCTCAAATCGGGAATTTCGCAGATTTCAAGCGTGCCGCAACTTCCGCATTCGAGATAAT
>JBDTZT010000422.1:0-4578 GCA_040005005.1 Actinomycetota bacterium | reverse complement strand
TCGGCGAAATTCATCTTGTCCGAGCCTTTGATATTCGGCACGAGCAAGTTGCGCGAACCGTCTTTTTTCTCGATGTCAATCGCAATTCCGAGATTCACGCTGTCGTGCTGCAGACGCGAAGGCGTGTTATTGACCAGGCCGTAACCGACATTCATCTGCGGATAAAATTTGATTGCCTTGATAATCGCCCAGGCAATAAGGTGCGTAAAAGAAACTTTGCCGCGTCCCGACGCGCTCAGATGTTCATTGATAATCCGGCGGTTTTCTTCTAAAACCTTGACGGGCAGATTGCGGAAAGTCGTCGCCGTCGGCACGGTCAAACTCTGCTCCATATTCTCGACAATCTTTTTCGCTACGCCTGTAATCGCTTTGACCTCAATATCTGCGCCGAGCGCGATGGCCGCCTGCTGTTTAACGGCGGGCGGCGTATCAACAATAATGGGGGCCGCGGCGCCGTTGGTTTCATTGGTTGAAACTGCCGGTGAAGCGGCCGTCGTTGCTGCCTGTCCGTTCCCGCGCTCAAGCGGCGAAACACCGCTCAAAAGTTCGCCGAAAAACGTCCGCCACGATTCATCAACCGAATTCGGGTCGGAGTTGAAACGGCTCAATAAACCTTCGACATAACTGGCATTCGCGCCGAAATTCTCGGCAATATATTCGGAAATATTATTTATCTGTTCGCTCACTTTTGATAACCTCATTTTACACTTCGGGTGTAATTAACAATTTTAGCGCAAAAGCAACTAAAACATAAGCGAGGCAAAAGAGTTATCAAAAATTCCGAAACAAAAAAGGTCAGACCCGAAAGCCTGACCTTTTTCCCGCGTGAGTGTGACGCGTGCCGTTTCGGTATCGGAACTGCTACTTATTCAGGGGACATAAAAGCAGTATTATCACCATAAACGGCATCGTCGGCTTGCGGATTTGTATCGCTGACCAAAACACCGTCGCTGACGAGAGTGCCGTCGCTGACCAGCACACCGTTACCGAGCAGGTCATTGCCGAAGGAGTTTGAGTCTAGAAACAACAGTCCGTCGCTGACCAGTACGCCGTTGCTGTTGATTTTGATTGCGCCTTGATAAACATTAACATTGCTTGTCGTCAGCGAACTTGAGCGAACCAGCGAAGTGCCGGACATCACCGTTCCGTCGCTGACCAGCGTGCCGCTTGAATAGATCCCTTGTTTGGTGGTCATTAACGAATCGCCGTAGAGGAATCCAAAATTTGTAATAATTCCTTTCCCCCACGGATCGCAGGTGCTTGTCCAGGTATATGAACATTGTCCGCTACCTTGTTGATTGGTCAAAGTTCCGTTCAGCATCGCGCTTCCGTTGGCTAAAGAAGCGGCGTTCGGTTTCAGCCGGTTGAGAACCTCGGTGGCACCCTTTATATTCAAAATGCCGGCACCCTGTTCAAGCGTATTCGCACCCTTGATTGGCTGAGCGGTGTACATCAAAATAGCTTTGGCGAGTCCGGGCGTTAAATCGGGTCGGGCTTGAAAAAGGATTGCCGCCGCGCCCGAAACCATCGGGGCTGCCATGGAAGTTCCCGACAGATACATCACTCCGCTTTGCGCATTTGCCCCGTTATTGACATTAAGTGATGGATATTTGACCGCCAAACTATTTGAATTGCTTGATTGCGAACCTGATTTTGCCCCGATCAGTTTATTTCCCTGAGCGACAATATCGGGTTTGATAAGATTGTCGTAATTTCTGACGCCGGTTGCTGAAACCGTGTATCCGCGTGTCGGACCGCGCGAGCTGTAAGTTGTCACCGTATCATCGGTGCGCGCGTCTGTGCCATAGGTATTGACCGCGCCGACGGTCATTACCGAGGGTTCGATTCCAGGTGAATTGATATAACCGTAAAGTTTGTTTCCGGATGCGTCTTTGCCGTTGTTTCCGGCGGAAGCGACGACCAAAATTCCCGCATTGTAAGCACGACGCGCCGCTTTGCAAAGCGGGTCGTTAAGATAGCTGTCTTTGGGCGGCGTGCCAAGACTCATATTGAGAACTCTAATGTTGTAGGCGGCTTTATTTGAAATCGCCCAATCAATCGCCGCCACCGCATTGCTTGAGGTTCCTTTGCCCTGATCATCCAAAACCCGCAGATTGATGAGCTTGGCGTTCGGTGCCACACCGTTATAAGCGGCGCCGAAATAAAAACTGCCGGCAGCCATCGAAGCCACGTGCGAACCGTGCCCGAATTTATCCAAAGTTGTTCCCTGTCCGGTGAAATCCTTGCTGTAAACGACGTTTTTCTTGCCGTTTGATTGAAAAAGATAGTGGTCAACATCTATTCCGCTGTCGAGAATGGCAACGCCGACGCCGGTTCCTTTGCAATCGGAACATCCGCTGACATTTCCCCATGCAGTATTAGCACCGCTCGTGTAAGCAATATGTCCGGTCGAAGCAACAGTCCGGTCGGGCGAGATATAGGCGACATTTTCGCTTTGCGCGAGTTCGTTTATTTTTGAAAGCGGAAGTTCCGCCGTGACCATCCCGAGATTGTTAAAGGATTTTTTGATTTTACCGTTCACTCCGGATAAGTCAGCAATCAAAATACCGGATTTTTCCCGGTTGGTCATAACTTCTTGAGCAAACACCTGCTTTTGTTCGGCGTCGGTCAGATTATTGCCAAACATATTATTAAGCGGCGTTTCGGTTTTTAGCTGAATAATGACCTTTTGCGTTTCGTCGCTTCGCCAACCATAAGTCAAATCCTTCGTTTTTTCTGCCAAGTCCGGCGCAATTTTAATGTTTTCGACGCTTGGCGATTCTTCGAGAGCTTGTTTCGTTTCGGTAGTTTGTTGACGCCGCATCTGTGCCGCCGCGGAAAAAGCGGAAATTTGCAAACAGAGCGCAAAAAGCGTCAAAGCTGCAATCAAATTGTTGAACTTAAAATTGTTAAAAATCATTATTTTATCTACCTATCAAATATTAATCGGAAAGTGGTTTTCAGATACCGGAGATACAAAACTGTTTTTGCAAGGCTCGTGCCAGTTTGCAGAATGTGCAAACTCGCCCATAATTAAAGAGTTTGCAGAAGATTCAGGAAACTTTAATTTTGATTGGTTCATTCATTTTGATTGGTTCAATCAAAATTAACAGTCATCTTGAAAGAAAAATACCGGAGCAGGGTTTTTCCTGCCGATTTTGTTTGCCGGTTGCCGTGCCCCCAGCTTTGTTATTTGTTTGATAAAAGCTCTGAGTTTTTGCGTTGATTGCCGTCGAAATCTGTCTGTTTCCGTAGTCAAGCGGCAAAATATCTGAGCGGAACTAAAGATTTATCGAATCTGCCGAAAAAAAAGGTCAGACCCGAAAGTCTGACCTTTTTCCCGCGTGAGTAAATGTGAGGTTAGTTGTCCAAATTGAAAAAGAATAGATTGATTAGAACCAGCGAGTAAAAGAGAGAAGTGTGATTGAATCGAAATTCAAGTCGGCAACGCTGCCGGCGTTTTTATATACTGCAATGAATGTGCCAAACTTGTGAAATTGGCTGAAATGCCGATGGATAAAGCGTTATCTATTAAATAAGCGTTTGATAGAAAAAGCGAATCGGTCAGAATGAAATAAAAAATCTCTTTATGAAATGTCAAATTGAAGGAACAATATCAGGCAGAATCTTTTCTTTTTTGACCGGATTTTTTATTTTGACATTGACCTCAACCGGCACGACCCGCTTCATCTCGAAACCATATTTTTTGAAGCGTCCGAACACGAAAACTTTACCCGTCACCGTCCATTCTTCCCTTGAACCGGTTGCTTCGCCCAAGATGCCTTTTAATGCCTGTCCGCTGCCGAGAAAGATTTTAATGGGTTTCGGCAAGCTAATAATCTGATTTTTTTTGAACTCGAAAGAATTTGGATATTCTTCGATTTCGACGTCCAAACCGTTGACTTTAAAATCCTTAAAAGTCAGAAAATCAATCTTGCCCTTAAATTCCAAAGCGTCAATTTCCGCCGAAATTTCAAAGGTTAAACCGGTCAGCGAAGTATTTATCAATTGCGGTTCGGTCAGGCGGGCAAAGGCTTCCGTTTCGTCTTTCGCATTCGATTTGTCTGGCCGGTCGGTTTTATCGACTCGATTGGTAACCGAAATTTTTGCCTGGTGAACTTTGTAGCCGCGAATTTCGTCGGGCAAATCCTGGGCATAAAGCCCAAAGGTAAAAGGTAAAAGGTAAAAGGTAAAAAGTATAAAGAGTTTCCGAAAAGTCTTGCATTTCAAAAACTCTGTGGTCTTTTTGCCAGTTATAAAGTTTGTCATTTTGTTTTACCTTTTTCCTTTTACCTTTTTTCTGCTAAGGGCAGAAAAATCTCAAACTTCGTGCCGAATGTTTTACGGCTTTTGACCGAAATTTTGCCGTGCATTTTTTCGATTGAATCTTTGACCGCGTTCAAACCGACACCGCGTCCCGAAATTTCCGTCCGGTCTTCGGCAGTCGAAAGTTCCGGCGCAAAGATTAATTAGAGCGTTTGCCCGTCGTCCGGCACATCATCGTCAGAAATCAGATTTTTTGCAATCGCCCGCGCCCGCAGCTTTGCCAAATCGACGCCTTTTCCGTCGTCCGCGACT
>JBDTZT010000421.1:0-4581 GCA_040005005.1 Actinomycetota bacterium | reverse complement strand
AATCAAGACGGCTCAGCGCATCTGTATTCATCCTACATAATGCATGAGCTTTTGAAAGGTAATTCTAATTTCAGCGATGTTTATGCTTTTAATTCGATTTCTGTGCCAAATTCAAGCGGACATTGGTTAATGGTTTTACTGCTCAACTTTTTCTCGCCTTTTACGATCACAAAAATAATCGTTACTCTGACTTTTGCCGTGTTTATCGCTTCGCTCGGGTGGTTGCGCAGCAAAACCGTCGGGCGCGAAGGGGCCGAAACAAGTTTATTGATTGGTGCGGCTTTGGGTTTTAATTGGCTTTGGTTTTTGGGTTTTTATAATTTTATTATCGGAGTTTGCTGCTTTGCATTTACCATCGGTTTGTTTTCAAGCTGGCGGGGAAAGTTAAATTACTGGCGGGCATTGATTCTTTCTTTGCTATTTTTGCTGGCTTATTTCAGTCATCTCGTCAGTTTCGGAATTTTGGCCGGGAGCGTGATTTTGATGGTGCTGGCAGTTCCAAAATTAGATTTAAAAAAGTCGGTAATTTGGGTTTTAATCGCATTTTTGCCGATTTTGCCGCTGGCGGTTATTTATAAATCTTTGAGTGCCGGCGGCGGATTTTTTCCGGTTTGGCGAAATTTGGAAAATCCGTTTTCGCTTTTAAGCTGGTTTTCGCAGATCAGAACCGCTGATCCATTCATTTTAATCAGCCGCAAATCGTTACCTTTTATTGCCGGTAATTCCGTTTATTTTGCCATTTTCACGCCGATTTTGTGGATCTTTGCGGCAATTTTTTCGCTGTCATTAGGAACATTCATAGATAAAATAAAATCAACCCGCCTTTCGAGCCCAAATTTGATTTTTGCTTTTTTGATGGTTTCCTCTATTTTGGCCGCAGTATTTGCTCCCGATGATTTCGGGTTAAATAACGGAAGTATTTTGCGCGAAAGGCTTTTACTTTGCGGTCTGATTTTTTTCATACCGCTTTTCCGCGCCGAAAATTCGGTACGTTTGAAAAGATTCGCTAAAGGTTGTCTGATTTTAGTAATTGTCTTTCAGACATTGGCACTTTGGGAATATTCTCTAAAAACCGATAAAGACGCCGCTGAATTTCTTTCCGCACAAAAAGCAATTCCGTCAAATGATATTTTGGCATCGGTTACCCTCATTGAAGACGGTTTGAGATTTCATTCGATTCCGATGCCAATGATGAACAATTATCTCGGCATCGAAAAAAATCGGATTATTTGGGATAATTATGAAATCGGGCATTATCTCTTTCCGGTTATCGCTAAAAATGAATCCGATAAACGGTTTGTTTTTGATTTGACAAGTGAAAACTCATTTTCCTTGAACAATCCGGTTGAAAAGTTTGATGATAAATTAAACCGACTCGATTTGTGTCTGACCGCGAATCATCAAAAAATAAAAACATTACTCGTTTGGGGCAAAAATGCGCAGGTGGAAATTGTTTTGAACAAATGGTTTGAATCCGAGCCATTTTTTGAGAATGGCCGTGTTCGCCTTTTTCATCACAAATAAAATCTGTCTGCGCTTATTTTTATCAAGCTAATTTATTTTCAATCTTTAACCACAAAATTCTTGTAGGTTTCGGCCAAGGGGTTTTCGGTCTGCTGAATCGCCCAATTACCTTCGATATTTTTTCCTTGAAATAACCGCCGGAAGAAAATAAAAAACCCAGCTACACCGACAAACCTTGTCGGCGCACTGTCCCAGTAAAAATAAAAACGTCGGCGCAGATTATGAATATGTTTCAAATCAAAAAACAATGCATTAACCTTTTGACGCAGGGACATTTTTGCAACTTTGACGGGTAGATTATTTGGTTGGCAAAAAACGCGGGCGCGTGGATCAATCAAAAGCCGCCAACCTTTTTTCCTCAGACGCGGAGTATATTCGGCATCTCCAAAATTCGGATAGCGGATTGAATTCATCAAACCACATTCCTGAATGGCGGCGACCGGAACCAAAACGCAATTCCCGACAATCAACTCAACTTCCCAGGGTTTATTCGGTATCGTCCAAATAGTCTGTTGATACCAATGCTGCCAACCGCCCAGACGAGTTTTCCAACGCGGCGCAATTTGAAAAACTTTGTGCGGTGTATCCCATAGAAGCAACAACGAGCCAATCACCGAGTGCGAGTATTTCCCGGCAGTTTCAACCATAGATTTAAGAAATTCGGCGTCGAAAATCTGGTCGTCGTTCATCATTAAAACATAGTCGGGATTATGTTTAAGCGCGGCGCGGACACCGACATTGGTTCCTTCCGTAAACCACAAACTGCCATCTGCTTTTATCAACTCGATCTCGGGAAATGCATTTTCGATAGCTTTGCTGGTTCCATCGGTCGAGCCGTCATCAACAATAATGATATGAACATCTAAACCGGTTCTATCAATTCGTGCCAAACTTCTAAGACATTGTAAAGTAATGTCGCGCCGATTATGAACCGGCGCGACGATCTCAACCCGAATTTTTTTAGCAATCATTTTGAGTTCGCCTGAAAAGTGTTTTTTTCAATGCCGCCCCAAAGTTCTTTCAGACGTTTCGTATTGGCAACATCATTGTCGCCGTAACCAAAGGCAACGTATTTTATATTTGATAGATTTGAAAGTTTATCTTTCAGCAGCCGCCAAAAATCAATTACCAAAACTTCGGCGTGTTCATTTCGAAAATCGTCGGCGTTCAAGTCTTTAAAAGCCGGATCCGGAGTTGTAATTAAAACCGCCTCGGCCTGTTTCAGACATTCTTCAATCGAATTAAGGACTACAATTTGACCATGAAGTTCATTTAGTGCCATTTCACCGGCCAATGGGTCAAAACCGACCACGCGGGCGCCGGCTCTTGATAAGGCATTTGCAATAAAAAGTGCTTGAGATTCTTCGGTCACGTGTGAAAAAGGTTTATAGGAAAGTCCGAGAATTGCAACCGTCGCGTTTTCACGAATCAACGGGCGCAACCGTCGCACGACTTTTGCGGCCACTGCCCGATTCATAGAATCAGTAGTTGCCGCAATTTCTGCTTCCACCCCCAACTCTTTTGCAATAAATGTCAAAGCCACATTATCACGAGGAAAACAGGGTCCTCCGTAGCCAAGTGCCCCGGTCAAATATTTACGTCCGATCCGTTGGTCCATTCCCAGTGCATTTGTTACCACATCAACATTTCCGCCCGGCAGTTTTTCACAAATTTCTGCCAACATATTGGCGAATGTGATTTTGGTTGTAACAAATGTATTAACCGATATTTTCGTCAATTCGGCGTTTTCCAAACTCATTCGGGCGGAAGGCGCACCATTTTCCAACACCCTTGAATAGACCTCCTCAAGTTGTTCGCCGCATGTTTCATCCAGTTCACCGATTAACGTAAAATCCGGATTCAGAAAATCGCGGATAATGCTTCCAAGTGCAATAAATTCAGGGCTATAACAAACTCCAAAATCCCGTCCGGCTTTTTTCCCTGATTCTTTTTCAAGAATCGGAATTAATGCTTGACGCGTCGAACCCGGTAAAACAGTACTCGTTAAAATAATATTGTGGTAGGTTTTCTTTTTTGCCAAGGCTTTTCCAATTTCCTTGAATGCCCAAGCTGCATATTGAAGTGAAAATGCACCTCGTTCATCGCTTGGCGTGGGGACGATTACAAATGAAATATCCGAACCTAAAATTGCTTCTTCGTGACTCTCCGTGGCCCTAATTCTTTCTTTATTGGCTGAAATCAATTCGTCCAGATTAGTTTCTTGAACCGGCGCCTGACCGGAATTGACCGCTTCAATAGACCGATGATTGACATCAACCCCGATCACTTCAAATCCGCGATGTGCAAAAGCCGCCGCCATACTCGCCCCTAATTTACCTAAACCAATTACGGAAACCCGTTTAATCATTTACAAAAATACTCCTATTAATTATTTATTTGTTACTTTGGCCGTCAGACAAAGATGCCAACCGAGTTTTTTTTCTAAAGCGCGAAAAACACCAGTTGGTAAAAATCGAAAATACCACTCCATTTGATATTCATATTTTACATATTTTGGAATCTGATAGGGGAAAATATGGTCAACAAATATGTCTTCTATTTTAAATGTTTCGCCAATTAATTTTTCGACACTTTTTTTGGTATATGAATAGGTAATCGGACAACCTGTTTGAGCCTCTGAATGTTTGGCAATAAGGTCGTTCAATTTCCAAAATTTTCCTTTTTCCTGCAAAAGTATCCACCACACCTTCCAGGCATAACGATAATAAACCATCAATTTAAGCGTAGAATCATCGTGAACAAAATTTTCACAAATTTGACCAATGATTTTTTCAGGGTGAGGTGAATGGTGAATTACGCCAAATGAATAGATTAAATCATATTTTTCTGCCGGAATAAATTCAGAAAGTTTTTCGGCGTTAGCTTCGTAAAATTTTATGCGATCTGAAAAACCGAAAATCTCAGCTCTTTTTTTAGCAAGTTTCAAAGATTCACTCGATAAATCAACCGCAGTAACATCAGCTCCGGCGCGGGTGAAGTCGATTGTGTCCGTGCCGATGCCGCAGCCAATTTCCAAAACCTTCTTTCCTTTCCACT
>JBDTZT010000420.1:0-4582 GCA_040005005.1 Actinomycetota bacterium | reverse complement strand
CGGTTTGGATTTGTGCCGCCGTCTGCGCGAATATGCTCCGCAGACGCCGATTCTTTTCTATTCCGGCTACGTCTATGAAACCGACAAGCGAAGTGGTTTGGAAGCCGGAGCTAACGCTTATTTGACAAAACCTTACATTGACGATCTGACCGAAACAATTTCAATGGCTATAAAGCTCGCTAAAAAACCTGTTGCCAAAAGTTTCAATAATTCTTTTTTCGAAGTCCAAAACAGAAATGAGGAACAGACTTCAATCTGAGAGTTCGAAAAATTATCGCCGCACAGGATTTTGAAAGGCACAAAGAAACTCAAGTTTCTTTGTGCCTTTCAAAATTAAACCGAAGCGGCGATTGCTTCGTCAAATATTTCGAGCGCGACATCAACATTTTCTTTGGTCAAGATCAGCGGCGGCGACCAGCGGATGGTCGAAGTTCCGCAGCCTAAGATTATCAGACCGCGATTGAAACAAGCTATTTCCACGCGGTCGCGGAGTTCGGCATTTGGTTTGCGCGTCGCTTTTGATTCGACAAATTCAACGCCGAGCATCATTCCAAGACCGCGCACCTCGCCGATCCAATCGTATTTGTCTTTAAGTAGGTTCAAGCCTTCTTCCAAATACGCGCCGACGAGGCGAGCGTTTTCGACCAAACCGTTTTCCAATAATTCGATTGTTTTGAGCGCGGAAGCGATGCAGACCGGATTTCCGCCAAAAGTCGAAGCGTGAGCGCCTTTGTGCCAATCCATCACGTCGGCCCGCGCGACGCACGCGCCGATCGGCAAGCCTGAGCCGAGTCCTTTCGCGAGACACATAATATCGGCTTTGACGCCTTCGTGATGGTCGAGCGCGAACATTTTGCCGGTGCGTCCCATTCCCGATTGAACTTCGTCAACGATCAGCATAATGCCGTATTTGTCGCAGATGCGGCGCAATTCCAGGACAAATTCTTTCGGCGCGGGAATATATCCGCCTTCGCCCTGCACGACTTCAAGAACGATTCCGGCGACTTCTTCGGGCGGCGTGGTGGTATTGAAAAGACGATTTTCAATCCAGTCAATCGTTCCCAAACAACACGTGCCGTCGTCACATTTGCCGAGATTGAACGGACATTGATAACAGTTTGGAAAAGGGACGTGAACGACATCTAACGCTTGACGCATAAATCCGAGCCGCTGCGCCTTTTTCGATGAGGTCAGTGAAAGCGCGCCGAGCGTCCGCCCGTGAAACGAGCCGAAAAACGAAATGAATTTCTGGCGGCGGGTGTGATACATCGCCAGTTTCAAAGCCGTTTCGACGGCTTCCGCTCCGGAATTCGCAAAATGCGTTTTCGTATCGCCTTCGATCGGGCAAATCTCGGATAGTTTTCGACCCAAATCGGGCATTTGTTTGTAATAAAAATCTGTTCCGCACATATGGATCAAAGTCGCGGCCTGGTCGGCGATGGCTTTGACAATTTCGGGATGGCAATGTCCGGTCGAACAAACTGCGACGCCCGCGTTGCAATCGAGAAAGACATTTCCGTCGGCATCTTCAAGCCACACGCCGGAGCCGCGTTCGGCAACGAGTTTGTAATCGGGCCGCGGATAGCTCGGCGTCACATATTTTGCGTCGGCCGCAATGATTTCGCGCCCTTTCGGTCCCGGAAGTTCGGTTTTGATAATTGGTTTTTGAAATTCGGTGGTCGGTGTCATAAAAATTTCTCCTTAAAATTATAGTTTGGAAAATGAACATAAATGCCGAATAAATTCGACACGAAACATTGCGAATTTTGAGAAGGAAAGATTTAGTCACCCGCGAAAAGATTCGGGCGCGAGACGTTGGGACAAAGTTTGGCAATCGAACGCGGTGTCATTTGATTTACGCAACCAATATATCAGATTGCGATTTGAGTTTCAAAATTTGCCGTTTTACCCGCGGGCGTGAAACAATAAATATATGCAAAGTCCGAAAAAATACACGAATAGTTTAATTAACGAAACATCGCCGTATCTGCTGCAGCACGCGCATAATCCGGTGAACTGGTCTGCGTGGGGCGACGAAGCGTTTGCCAGGGCGAAAGCCGAAGACAAGCCGCTTCTCGTCAGCATCGGCTATTCGGCGTGTCATTGGTGTCACGTAATGGAACACGAATCGTTTGAAAACGAAGAAACCGCCGCGATTATGAACGAAAATTTCGTCTGCATCAAGGTTGATATGGAAGAGCGTCCCGATGTTGACCGAATTTATATGGATTTCGTGCAGATGACTACCGGCTCGGGCGGCTGGCCGTTAAATGTGTTCTTAACGCCCGAAAAATTGCCGTTTTTCGGCGGAACTTATTTTCCGCCCGATAATCGCTACAATATGCCTTCGTTTCAGCGTGTTTTGACGAGCGTCGCGGATGCTTGGAAAACGAAGCGCGATGACCTTCTGCATTCGGCAAATGAAGTTTTGGGCGAAATGCGGCGCGTCAGTCTGGCGGAAATTTCGGGCGAAGGTTTGGCGAAAGAGCAGCTTGATACGGCGTTTCAGAGTTTTGTGAAATATTTTGACGCCAAGAACGGCGGTTTTGGCGGTGCGCCGAAGTTTCCGCCGGCTATGTCGTTGGAGTTCTTGCTGCGCTATTATCATCGAACGAAAAACGAAAATGCGCTCGAAATGATTACAAAGACCGCGCAAAAAATGGCGTTCGGCGGAATTTACGATCAACTCGGCGGCGGTTTTCATCGCTACGCGGTTGATTCGATCTGGCTGGTGCCTCATTTCGAGAAAATGCTTTACGATAACGCCCAGCTGGCAAGGATTTATCTGCATTTGTTTCAGGCGACGAAGGACGACTTTTATAAACGAATCGCGGTTGACACGCTCGAATACATAAAACGCGAAATGACGGGCGCAAGCGGCGGATTTTACTCGACGCAGGATGCTGATTCGGAAGGCGTTGAAGGGAAATTTTTTGTTTGGACGCCGGCGGAAATCGAGGAGATTTTAGGCGCGGAAGACGCGCTGATTTTTAATTTCTATTATGACGTTTCCGAGGAAGGAAATTTTGAAGAAAAGAACATTTTAAACGTCAAAAACACCTTGGCGGAAACTGCCGGAGTGTTGAAAATTACGCCTGGAAAGTTACAAACCGTTTTAGAAACCAGCCGGGAAAAACTTTTTAATGAGCGCGAAAAACGAATCAAACCTTTCCGCGACGAGAAAATTTTGACGGCTTGGAACGGTTTGATGCTGGCGACTTTCGCGGAAGCCTCGGCGATTCTCGAAAGCGAAGATTATCTCGAAATCGCCAGGAAAAACGCCGATTTTGTATTGGAAAATCTGCAAAAGGACGGCTATCTTTTGCGGACCTGGAAGGACGGCAAAGCGAAACTCAACGCTTACCTCGAAGATTACGCGAATTTTGCCGACGGGTTGACCGAGCTTTTTCAAGTTTCGGGCGAGGTTAAATATCTCAAAGAAGCCAAGCGTTTGGCGGATTTGCTGATCACCGAATTTTGGGACGAAGAAAATGGCGGCTTTTTCTTTACGGCAAACAATCACGAAGAATTGCTCGTTCGCAAGAAAGATTTTCACGATAATGCGACGCCTTCGGGAAATTCGGTCGCGGCGGATGTTTTGCTGAAACTTGCCAAATTGACGGGTGAAGAAAAATACGAGCGATTTGCCGTGACCGTTCTGCGGCTGGTCGCGCCGCAGATTCGCCGTTATCCGCAAGCCTTCGGCAGAAGCTTATCGGCATTGGAATTTTATTTTAATCCGACCAGAGAAATCGTGGTTTTGGGCGAAAAAGGAAACGAACTCGCGAGGGAAATCTGGCGCGGATTTCTGCCGAATAAAGTTGTTGTGTTGGCGGAAAACGCGAACGAAAACGCCGAATTTATTCCGCTGCTTAAAGAAAGAAATTTGATTGACGGTCAAGCGACGGCGTTTGTTTGCGAAAGTTTCGCGTGTCAAAAACCCGTCACGACGACCGAAGATTTGAGAAAACAGATTATTGTTTAAATCGGCAATCCATAATCGCAAATAAAAAAGCACGTTGTCCGAAAACAACGTGCTTTGGTTTTGATGAAAAGAAAAATTACGGTTTCTTAGTCATATTGGTATTTGACTTCATTTCTTCTTTCTTTTCCATTTTATTGGATTCCATCTTTTCTTCTTTCATGTCCTTGTTAACCATTTTATTGGTTTCCAACGGTTTGTTGGTTGTCGTCGAATTTGTCACGGTGGTGTTCGTTGTTGTCGAACCGCCACCAGTATTCGTTGTCGTCGTTGTATTTGATGTAGATGTATTCTTAGGCGCGTTGCTGGTGTTAGTGTTACTTTCCGGGCAAGCTGCACCTAACAAGCCTAATGTTAAAACTGCTGAAAGAGCAATTACTTTTTTCATTCGATTATATTCTCCTGTCTTCTTCAAAGAATGTTATGTTTACTTTATTGTTTAACGACCGTCCTAAGACAGTCGTGTTCCACAACTAATTTATTTGGAACATTGGACAATATAAAAGGCTATTTTTGAATAGTCAACTTAAAAAAGGATAAAAAAACAGATTTTGAAAAAAAAAACGCAAAATATTTTTACTTTTTTCGTCATTCAAAACC
>JBDTZT010000419.1:0-4583 GCA_040005005.1 Actinomycetota bacterium | reverse complement strand
CGAACTTAATTTCAGAATTGAAAGTTTTATAAAAGAGATCGGTATTGGTTTGCAAGCCGGTAGCGAACATGATGTTATTTATTTTTTGAAGAAAGAGATTAACCCTGTTTTAGAACATATAAAGAAATCAGATAAAACAATTTAGTTCGACATCCGGCAAACATTTAGTTTTCGGTATTTTCGCGCCGATAATATTTGTTTTCCCTAACAGTACGGCAGCCGCAGCAGCAATATTCAAATGCTTATGCCTTCCGGGATTTTGGCGCAAATTCGGACAATGTGGAAAACGTCGAACAGAAAATTCGCGTCATCAAACCGGCTCCGGCGACGCAGTGGGTGATGACCTTGAAATGGCTCGCTCTGATCCGGCGCACGGCGTTTATCTCGGTTTCAACACAGACTGAGAAGGCAAAGGACAGGCACTTTATTCGCTTTGGAATGCCGACAAAGCGAACGGGGCAAAATGTATAAAATTCGGCGGCGAAGGCGAAGGATTAAGCTGCCGGATGATTCTGAAGCGGAGAATTAAATGTAATGTTCCGAAAGATGCTGATTGTAAAACTTTCGCATTTGAACGAATTTTTCGATCAGTTTGTGGCTGACAACTACAAAAATAGTTTTGAGGAGACAATTATAATAAAAAATATATTAATAAAACATACCTGGGCAAAATTAGTCATCGCATTTTTGCTGATGTTCGGCTTATTCGGTTTCAGCGCGATGGGGCAGGACAATTCTAAACAGCTGCTCGATGACGAAGCAGTGACGGCGTTAGTTGATGAACTCAAAGAAGGTTTGCCCGACTTGATCGAGGACGAAACGCAGGTGACGGCGATCACCGAAAAATGGGACGCGCACGATGATTTGGCGGGCAAGACGAAAGCGCAAATTCTGAATCTGCTGTTTGCCGATGTCAAAGCGGTCGTGGCGGATGAGGAAACTCAGAATAGTGTTTGGGCAGGTTGGAAGGAAATCGCCTTAGGCGATGTTAAAGATGACAATCCGGGCAACAATGATGAAAAACAGCCGGTCACACCCGTAGCTCCCTCGACTCCGGTTGCGGCGCAGAGGGCGAGCCCGGTGACCCCGAACCAAATTGAGCCGAATATCGAAGTGCAGAGACTCGGTTCGTATATTGACGGTCCGTGGACGGTAACTGGGGCTTATTTCGCGGAAATCCACGAGAAAACTCCGGTTTGTAAATTGCCGCCGGGAGCGCGTTTAACCAATTCGGATTGTCTAAAAGTTAATGAACTCAAAATCCCTGCCGGTTCGCCGCCTGAATATTTATGTGAAAGGAAAGAAGGAAAGGGCAACTGTCAGCAATATAAGGGCGGTTGGATTGCAAAAACTTGCAAATACGGTTACAGCTACTTCACCTGGAAGCGGACAGCCTCAGGAGCTGAAGGAACTGTGCAGATGGGAGATTCCCTGATCTGCACTTCGGGAAAGACACCTGTTCCCGGAAATCCGGGGCTTTTTATTCGTTGAGACTAATTTTCGGGTCTGGCAAAATAACCGCCGAATCAGCCGAAGACGCGATTAAAGCCTTAAACGGAAGTGAATTGACTGCAAAAAATTACGGTCAAAAAGCTGAGCCGGAAGACGAATAATTTCAGAGTCTGAAAGGCTTAAATTTGCGGTGATAACCGACAAAAATAATTTCGAGGAGAAAAATAAAATGAAGATCGCATTATCCGCAAAAATTAACTGGACAAAATTAGTCATCGCATCTTTGCTGATATTCGGCTTGTTCGGTTTTAGCGCGATGGGGCAGGACAATTCTAAACAGCCGTTGGACGACGAAGCGGTAATGGCTTTAGTCAGCCAACTTAAAGAAGGACTGCCCGATTTAATCAATGATGAAGCAAAGGTGACGGCAATCACTGAAAAATGGGATGCCCGCGAAGATTTAGCGGGCAAGACAAAGGCGCAGATTCTGAATCTGCTGGTTGCCGATGTCAAATCGGTCGTGACGGACAAGACGGTTCAGGATAGTGTCTGGTCTGCGTGGAATGAATCAACATCGGAAGAATCCGAAACTGAGGATCAAACCGAACCGGACAAACAGCTAGAGCCGGTCAAACCGCCCGTTACGCCGACTCCTACCGAAAATCCAAAGCCTGTTTCGAGCAACAGAAGCGGCGGTGATTGCAGCCAGCCAGTCAAATTATATGTTGGAAATCTTAGTTTCAGAACCGCTTCGGCTGATCTACGGGAATTATTTTCCCAAGCTGGAACAGTTGCATCTGCCACAGTGTTAGAAGACAGAGAAACCGGAAAATCACGTGGATTCGGCTTTGTGGAAATGTGCCGAGCGGAGGAAGCCGAGAGCGCAATCTCTCAATTTAATGGAAAAGATTTTGGCGGTCGTAATCTAACTGTGAATAAAGCGCAGCCAAGCAGTAATAATGGTAAAAAAGACGGCAACGGCGGCACCGGAAATAAACAGGATAAGAAATTACCTTCAAGATGGTAAGCCTCCTTTTTCAGACGTTCAGAAAGCTGAGCCGGAAGGCGGCAAATTTTAATGTAGAAAGTGCCTACAACGCACAAAGATTCAAATTGTTTGCGGGAGAAACCTATGATTAAACAATTCGCAGTAATAAAACACATCTGGACAAAGTTAGTCGTCGCTACTTTGCTGATGTTCGGCTTGTTCGGTTTCAGCGCGATGGCGCAGGACAATTCTAAACAGCCGTTAGACGACGAAGCGGCAACGGCACTCGTCAATCAACTCAACGAAGGACTGCCCGACTTGATCGAGGATGAAGCGCGGGTGGCGGCAATCACGGAAAAATGGGACGAGCATGAGGATTTGGCGGGTAAAACGAAGGCGCAAATCTTAAATCTGCTGTTTGCCGATGTTAAGACGGTAATCGGCGATAAGAAAACTCTCGACGGCATTTGGTCTGAGTGGCAGAGTGCCGAAACGGAAGATGAAGATAAAACCGTTATCACACCGGCTGTCCAACCCTCGGCTCAGCCAAAAGATTATGTTGCTCAAATGACCGAGCTTATTTCCGCACTGAACGGCGAGAAAACAGGCGATGAGTTTGAAAAGTTATCTCTTCAGTTTGAAAAGATCGGTGATGCAAAAAAAACGGAGTGGCTTCCTTACTATTACGCCGCGTATGCGCTTGTAATACAGGCTAGACAGGAAAAAGAATTAAATGTGGTAGATGGATTGATGGACAGGAGCGATACGCTTCTGGCAAAAGCGGATTCATTGAGTCAGCGCAATTCCGAGATATTCCTGATAAGGGCGCTGACCACTCAGGCTCGAATGTCAGTCGACTCGTCGAGATATATTCGTCTGGGACCTATAGCTACTAAGCTGGTTAAGCAGTCCGAGGCATTCAACCCGGAAAATCCAAGAGCCTATTTTATGGATGCTCAAATGACATATTACACGCCGGAGAATTTCAGCGGAGGCAAGGCAAAGGGAATTGCTTTATTGGAACTGGCTCTGAAAAAATTTGCTGCCTTCAAACCGGAAAACTCCCTCAGCCCAAACTGGGGTAGGGAGCAAGCCGTGTATACGCTGGCTGAGTGGAATCGGTTATCCAAGTGATCAAACTCGTATTTGTGAAAACGATTGCAGGTTTGATTTTTGTATTTCGGTTTAGCCGTTTTTAAACTCATTCTCGTTTATCTCATTAGAAGCGAAATTCCAAATGCAAATAATAGCTCTTACTCGAATCAATCGACCTTTTTAAAACCGCGTTCTATGTATGCTTACGTAGAAAAATACGCAAGCATACATAGCTCGATCTACGCAAACCTACGGATTTTCACGCCGCTTCTTTCCGCTTATAGTTATCTTTCAAAATTCCTTTTTGTGAGTGCCGATGAAAGTTTTAATTGTTGACGACAGTTCGCAGATGCGCGCGATGATGCGCCGGTATTTACCTTCCAACGCCGATGAAATCTGCGAATGCGAAGACGGCATTGACGCGCTCGAATGCTATGAAAAGTTTTTGCCCGATTGGGTTTTGATGGATTGGGAAATGAAACAAATGAACGGGCTGAAGGCGACAAAACAAATCATCGGCAAATTTCCCGAAGCGAAGATTTTGCTGGTGACGCAGTATAACGACGGCGAGCTGCGCGAAGCCGCGACGGAAGCGGGAGCGTCTGGGTTCGTTTTGAAAGAAGATTTGGCTGAACTGCGCCGGATTCTCAGCGAGCAAACTTAGCGATTTGAGAAATCGGTGATCGTTAAGGAATATCTGAAAAACTAAAAACTAATAAACAAGGAGAACAAAAAATGAAAAAAACAACGAACAAAATAATGATGATTTTGATGATTGCCATCGGCGTATCATCCGTCGCCTTCGGGCAAACGAAAATGTCGAAAGATTCAAAAGTCGAAGCGCAGATCGTCGCGCTGGAAAAAGCCGGTTGGGAAGCGTGGAAAAATAAAAACGCCGCGTGGTTTCAAAATAATGTTGCCGAAGAATTTTTGGGGATCAATTCGGAAGGCATCAGCAATAAAGAGCAAGTTGTTAAATCAACTCCGACCGATTGCGACGTGAAAAGTTATTCGCTCGATAATTTCAAATTCGTGATGCTCAGTAAAG
>JBDTZT010000418.1:0-4587 GCA_040005005.1 Actinomycetota bacterium | reverse complement strand
TCAAGTTTTCCGGCGTGCCTGAATAATTGCGGCACGATAAAATGTCCGATAGCAATTGCTCCGACCAGAAAAACTCCTGATTTTACGGCGATTAATACGATTTCAATGGTGCTCAGTGCAGTTCCAGTCTGTGCCGCGTTGATTGCTCCGCCAATAACCGCCAAAATCAAAAGTCCTAAAATATCATCAATAACCGCCGCGCCCAAGATGATTCGCGATTCTTTGGTTGAAAGTTGTCCTAAATCTTTGAGAACCCGCGCCGTAATGCCGACACTCGTTGCGCAAAGCGTTGCTCCGATAAAAATATGCGTTAGTTGCGAACTTTCAGGCAGAAAATATGCCGCGACAATCCAACCTAAAATGAACGGCACAATGACACCCGCCACCGCCACCAAAAACGATGACCAACCAACTTTCAGCATATCGCCGATCTTTGATTCAAGCCCGACCTCAAACAGCAAAATTATTACGCCGATTTCCGCTAATGCACCGATAATCTCATTATTTTTGAGAAAATCAACCGATTGAAAACCGAAAAGCGTCAAACTTCCAACCAAAATTCCGGCGACCAATTCGCCCAAAACTGCCGGTTGTCCGAATCGTTCAAACAATTCGCCGCCGAGTTTTGCAAAAATCAAAATTGCCGCGAAACCTATTAAAACGCTTGGATTTAATCCATGTTTTAAGGTTGATTCGATGCTTTGAGTTTCGCTTGCCGATGCAATCATCGGAACGAGAAAAATTACTGCGAGTGATAATAGACTTAATAAAAAATGCCGTTTCATGAAATTTGTTCCGCAAAGTGAATTGTGTCATTTTGGCAAGAAAGCAAACTTTGTGCCACGACAAAAGAATTTTAAAATATCTATAATTCTAATGTTATCAGAGATTTAAGAATGGCTTTACCAATATCGGTAGAAAGACATTATGACAATTTTGTAGGATTATTTTGAGATACCGACAATTTTGTTATTTTCCGTAAAAAACATGGGAGAAATATTTGACTTTTTTTTATTTGGGTTGAAAGACAACCGTTTCAATTTCATTGGTCTGTTCAAGAATTTTGCCGTCGCTTAGAAAATAATTTAGACTTTCATCTGTGTAAGTGCTTAGGCAAGCGAGACAGCGTTATTAGGATTTTCGCGTTAGGCGAGGAATATTGGCGAAAATTAATTTTTATGGGACGGCTTTTCATTGTTTCTTTTCCGAAAAATACGGATGAGAATCAGTGTTAAAATTATGCCGACAACTGAAATGATCGCGACCAAAATAAGTATTAGAAATACAGGCGTAGCCAGTCGCATATAAAAGTAATGGTCCCGTCGCCATCGAATCTATCAAATAAAAAAGGCGAGGACAAGCCTCGCCTTTAAGTGCGGATTAACGATTCCGGCTAAATATCATCATCGTCAAAATCTTCAAGCGATTCCTCGCCTTCGAAAACTTCTTCAGTTTCCAAATCAAACTCTTCTTCATCGTCGAAATCTCCGATGTCGTCGAGCTCTTCCTCAAAATCATCTGCTTCAACTCCCGGAATATCCATCACCGGTAAATCCAATCCGCCCGTCACAATCGGAAATTCATCGTCGTATTCGTCAACCACTTTCTGATTCATCGTCGGATCATAATCAACCTTGACGTTGCGATAATATTTCATCCCTGTTCCCGCCGGAATCAATCGTCCCATAATGACGTTTTCTTTCAGTCCGCGTAAGTAGTCAATCCGTCCCGAAATCGCCGCCTCGGTCAAAACGCGGGTTGTTTCCTGGAAACTTGCCGCCGAAATGAACGAATCGGTCGAGAGCGAAGCCTTGGTGATACCGAGCAATAAAGGTTCGGCACTTGCGGGCTGTCCGTCTTCGTCACGTACACGGCGGTTTTCATCCTCGTAGCGGAAACGGTCAACCTGTTCTTCGAGCAAGAAATCGGTGTCGCCGACATCTTTGATTTTTACCCAGCGAAGCATCTGACGAACAATCACTTCGATGTGTTTGTCGTTGATGTTCACGCCCTGCAGACGATAAACTTCCTGAATTTCATTGACCAAATATTCCTGCAACGCTTCCATTCCGAGAACGCGCAAAATATCGTGCGGATTCAGCGGTCCGTCCATCAGCGGTTCGCCCGCTTTGACGTGGTCGCCTTCCTGCACGTTAATATGCGTTCCGCGCGGAATGTCATATTCGCGTTCTGTTCCGTCGTCGCCGGTAATGATAAGTTTGCGCTTACCTTTGGCAATTGCGCCGAATTTAACTTCGCCGTGGATTTCCGACATTACCGCAGTTTCGCCCGGACGACGCGCTTCAAAGAGTTCGACAACGCGCGGCAACCCGCCGACGATGTCTTTCGTCTTGGTCGTTTCACGCGGAATCTTCGCGATAATATCGCCCGCCTGAACTTCTTGTGCATCTTCAACGTGAAGATTTCCGCGAATCGGCATTTGATACGTTTTCAGTACTTTGTTGCCGTCGCGGATTTCCAGACGCGGCTGATTTTTCTCATCCGAATCTTTAACCACCAGGCGTTTTTGTCCCGAAACTTTATCAATTTCTTCTTCGACAGTTTTACCTTCTTTCAGGTCTTGGTATTTCACAGTTCCCGAAACTTCGGTCAAAATCGCAAAAGTGAACGGATCCCAGGTTACTAAGATTTCATCTTCTTTAACTTGTTGTCCGTCTTCGACGTGAATCTGTGCGCCGTAAACAATCTGATACCGCGCCACTTCGCGTCCGCGTTCGTCAACCAAGGCGAGTTCGGACTGACGTTTCATCGAAATGATTTCGTTGTTACGGTTTTTGATAACTTTCAGGTCAATATATTTGACCGTTCCATCCATCGCCGCCGCGTGTTTGGTTTCTTGTTCGAGCCGAGCCGTTCCGCCGACGTGGAAAGTTCTCATCGTCAACTGTGTTCCGGGCTCACCGATTGATTGCGCCGCAATGACCCCGACGGCTTCGCCAATTTCGACCGTTCGGCCCATCGCTAAGTTTCGTCCGTAACATTTGACGCAGATTCCGCGACGCGCTTCGCAGGTCAGAGCCGAACGAATCCGCACTCTCTGCAAACCGGAAAGCTGAACCTGTCCCGCCAGATCTTCGTTGATCTCCACATTGGCTTCAACAATAATCGTTCCGTCAACCGGATCAAAAATGTCATCCAAAGCCGTGCAGCCGACGATTCTATCGCGCAGCGATTCAACCACTTCGCCGTTCCGAATAATCGCTTCCGACCAGACACCGCGAACCGTTCCGCAATCCTGTTCAGCAACGATCACGTCTTGCGCGACGTCTACCAGGCGGCGTGTCAGATAGCCGGAGTCGGCAGTTTTGAGTGCCGTATCCGCCAAACCTTTTCGCGCACCGTGCGTCGAAATAAAGTATTGCAAAACGTCCAAACCTTCGCGGAAGTTAGCAATAATCGGATTTTCGATGATCTCACCGGAAGGTTTCGCCATCAATCCGCGCATCCCGGCAAGCTGCCGAATCTGTGCTTCCGAACCACGCGCTCCCGAATCAGCCATCACCAGAATCGGATTGAGTTCGTTGCGTTCTTTTTCGCGGACATCCATTGCTTTGAACATTTCTTTGGCAACCCGGTCAGTCACATCCGACCAAATTTTGGTTACCTTATTCTCGCGCTCCATATTCGTCATCGTCGCATCTTCATACTGTTGCTGAAGTTTATCAACTTCTTTCCGCGCCGCTTCGATGATTTCGCCTTTATTCGGCGGCGTAACCATATCGTCAATACCGATTGACATCCCGGCTTTCGTCGCATACAGGAATCCGAGCGTTTTCAAATCGTCGAGAAGTTCGACTGTTTGCGCATGTCCGAGCCGCAGATAGCAGAAACTAACGAGCGACTGCAAACCTTTTTTCTTGAGAGTTCCGTTGACAAAAGGCAAGCCTTCGCGCTGCAGACGGTCGTTAAAGATAACGCGTCCGACAGTTGTGTCAATAATCCGGTCAACTTCACGCGCCGTTGCCCGCATCACGTCTTGCGGACTATGTTCCTGCGTTAGATCAACCAATTCGCCGCGCAGACGCAGTTTGATTTTGGTCTGTGTTTCGACTGCTTTGGCATCAAGTGCGAGAATTACGTCGTCAACCGAATTGAAAACTTTATTTTCGCCCTTCATTCCGTCGCGTGAAAGCGTCAAATAATAACAGCCCAACACGATGTCCTGCGAAGGAACGGTAATCGGCTGTCCCGACGCGGGCGAAAGCAAATTATTCGACGCCAACATCAAAACACTCGCTTCGATCTGCGCTTCAGCCGAAAGCGGAATGTGAACTGCCATCTGGTCGCCATCGAAGTCGGCATTGAATGCCGTGCAGACGAGCGGGTGAATTTTGATTGCTTTTCCTTCGACCAGAACCGGCTCAAATGCCTGAATTCCGAGTCTGTGAAGTGTCGGCGCACGATTCAGTAAAACCGGATGCTCACGAATAACTTCTTCGAGAATATCCCACACAATCGGCTCTTGACGTTCGACCATTTCACGCGCCTGCTTAATTGTCGCGGCGTGGGCATCGCGTTCGAGCTTGTTGTAGATAAACGGTTTGAAAAGTTCCAAAGCCATTTTCT
>JBDTZT010000417.1:0-4605 GCA_040005005.1 Actinomycetota bacterium | reverse complement strand
CGGTTCACCGGCCGCAAATAAATCAAAAATCAATAATCCGGCCGGCTGAATTGTCCCGACCACCAAATAATGGTCAATCGTGACGGTCAGTCCGCGCAGCGAAACGGGCGTTTGTTTGATTGTTTCAAACGGCTGAAAACCGTTTTTCGTTTCCGCTTCGCAGCCGCTTTCGGCGACCGGATAAAAGAGCGAAACATTGTTCGAGCCAATTGATAAAACCCTGATTTTCAAGCCTGTTTCGTCAATCCAATACCAATTTCCGTAGCGGTCACGCGCCGCGCCGCGCCGATTATTCAAATCCGGCTTGTCGTCTTTTGGCGAAGCCGTAAACTTAAAGAGCCGCCGCTTTAATGTGATTTCGCCTTTTGCTTCGTCCCAATCAAATTGTTGACCCGTAACAGTTTCGCCCGCGCTTTCCCGCGTCCAAATTTCGCCCAGAGTTTCACCGTCTTGCCCCGCTTTGCAGTTTCCCCAATCGGTGCGGTTGAGCAAAAGATGAAATTTTGTTCCGTTGACATCCATAATTTCAACATTCTTCAGGAATAATCGGTATCGGAACAATGCGGCGCGCCGGTTTTGTGGTTCCGCTTGTCCCGGTTGTAGTTCCGCGCAGCTGCGAAAGCGGCAGCGGATCGCCGATGGAAACCGAAATTCCGAGCACCCGCGGAAGCTCCAAACCGTTCATCGCAATCTGTTCGCCAGCCGCTTTATCACCTTCGGCGAGCAGCACATCATTGACAAACATCACCCCTGAAACACGGCTCGCGACCGCCAATAGTTCTTTCGCGGTCACGGGTTTGCGAAGCATCCAGCCGTTATTTATTTCGCCTTCAGAGTCATTTATCAAATCAGCGTCCGGATTAATCGGTGCCAGAAAATCGAGCAGTGCTTTTTTTACGGCTTCGCGAACTTCGGCGACGGATTTTTCGGCAACGACATTGATGCCGACCGAAATCCAGATGGGTTTGTAAACGGCACCGCGCAGAAAAACTTCGGTTGTAATTAAGCGGCGTTCATCAATAAAGCGGCAAATCGTGTCTAAAAATAATTTGTCCGGCACGGGCGCGGCGGGCTGTTTCGGATCGTATTTCGGAATCACCAACACCGTCACCGCGCCTGGCGCATCGCCCGGCTCGTTCGGCGAAAATTCGGGATTAAACGCCGGAATAATTTCCACGCGACCGATCAAAACACCCGGCGTGCGCAAAACAATCAATTTGAAATCAGTGATGGTGACCATTCGTTCGCGGTGTTGAAGATACCTTTTGATTTGTTTTTCGCCGTCAACAACATTTTCCGAATCGGCGCCGCCCCACGTTCGAACCGGATTTAAGACCTTTAAACCAGCCGGTAAAACAGGACTCGTATTGATTTCTCCGACTCCGACATTGCCGGCGATTCCGGCCCCATAATCATATGAAACGCTGATTTTTGCGCCAAGCGGCGGACGCGTTCCGTGCAGTCCGTCGCCGAATTTAATTTCACCCGATTCGGCATTCACCGTAAAAACCTGCGGGCTTTTCGGCTTGTTCGTGACGGCGCCCGGCGGCTGCCGGAAATCCGGTGCCGCGACTTCCGCCCCGGCGGCGAGAAGATCGTCAATTTCCAACCATTCGGCGGTTAAATCTCCGATTGTGACGAACAACCTGACGGAATGCGGAACAACCGGCGCACGCGAAAGTTTGACAATTTGATCGGGTTCGCCGGTGCCGTCCGTTAAAATTTCATTTGAAATTTTGGTGCGCTGCGTAATGGTCGAAGCATTGATTCCGATCCATAAAAAGCGGAATTTTATCGCCGTTGCCGTCGCTCTGATTCTGAGCCAGGTGATCAGTCTTTCGTTGAGTTTGGTGTCTTCGAGCGTCGGCGGAAAATCATCCGCGCCGAGTTCGAGCGGATCGAGATTATCCCACAGGCGCAATTCGGATTCCGGCGGCAAGTTAATTTCAACGACGCCGGGTTCGGTCAAAACATCGTTCGTGATTCGGGCATCAAGCGGTTTGTATTCGGGTTGGCGTTGACTCAATTCTGTCTTTAGCTTCCATTCGTCGTTCGGTTTTTTCGGTATTTCATACGAAAGCCACGAAGAATTTTCCTTATTTGCATCCTGTCTGCCCGGTTTTAAAATCAAAGTCGTTTCATCAAGCGACGGAACAATGCCGAGACTCAAGGTTTTAGCGGCAATCAACTTTCTGACATCTTCCGGATTTTCATTTTCGCGCGCCAGCAAAGCAATCCAGACCGAATTGTCAATCGTATCTTCAGCGAGCGAAACGCCTTTTTCGCTTGAACCGTCCAGCAAGGCGGTTTCATAAAGATCCAATTCCACCTCATTTTCAAGCGATGCGCCTTGAAACGAAGCGTAGAGTTGCCGGTAATATTCCAAAATATCGTTATTTTCACCTTTGACGGGACGTTTAAAGTAAACTTTTCCTTCAATCGGTAGAATGTCCAGTCCCCTTTCGGTGCGAAACGGAATTTGTCCCGCGCTGACTTCGGTGCCGGCATTCAAAGTAATTGTTTTTTTCAAGCCGCGTTCATTTAAAAATGCGACGACCCCGCGCGCCGGAGTCGCGGAATTAAGCGGAATACCGAGCAGCTGGAGAAATTTCAAACGGTTGCGTTCGGGAATCAGATTGGCGCGATAGAGCAAACTCTCCGTCATAAACGCGAATACTTCAACCAGCGTCACGCCCGGATCGCTGCGGTTAAAATTCGTCCATTCGGGATTATGAACCGGAATCCGGCTCAAGGCTTCATCAAGTAAATCCTGATAGCGTCGGTCATCAATTTTAGGAATTTGCAACGGCATTTTTTATCCTTTTTTACAATCAAAAAATCTTTACGAACCGCCCAGAGTGACGCTCAAGCTGACTCGCTCGGAAACTTGCGTCGCCACGAGTTTGTAATTAATCGTCGCCACCGCCGCTTGCTGGTCCTGCGCGTCGGGCTCGACCGCGACGGATTGGACAACGATTCGCGGTTCCCATTGGGCGAGAGCTTTGGTGATCCGGTCACGAATGAGTTGCCGCGTCGTCGCCGTGTTCGGTTCAAACAAAAATCGGTTCAATCCGCCGCCGAAATCCGGCAAATGCAGGCGTTCATTGAGTTCGGTGAGCAAAATCACCTTGATTGATTCGCGGATATTCGTTTCGCCTTCCGACCAGACAACGCGCCCGTCGGCACCGATTCGCGGCGGAAAACTGATTCCTTTTCCAAATATTTTTCCTGCATTACTCATCTTTCGCCTTGAAACCCGGAAGCGGAAAACAAATTATCAAAAACGGCAGCCATTTAAAAATAAAATCAAGCAGCGTGATGATGATCATCAATAAAATCAGCGCACAGATCGTAATAATCGGGATCGAAAGCGAACACATCATCCCGATCGAAAGTCCGTTGTCCTTGCAGCCGCCCGTGTCCGGCACGTCCAGATCTTTATGAAACGGAAACGGCAAAATCGAAAATACTAAATCTGCAAACGTGATGCCTTTCATCCGGTTGACCTGTCCGCACAGCAAATCAGACATCATAAAGGCCGTGTTTTTATCGAACTTTCTTAAACCGGCGGGCGACGTATCAATCGGCAGCGCAATCCGAATCGGACGCGCCGGAGCATCGGGATCAAAAAATCCGGCAATCTGAAAAGGTTTGGTCGGTTCGCTCAAAACGGGCGGATCAATCGCGCCGCACAGTGGTCTTTCATAAACACAGCGAATCAAAAACCAGCCTTCGCGCATATCCATCGGAGTTTGGGCGGCCAGCGGAACCGGCTGAAACGCCTGATTTTCCGGTGCAGCCGGCAAAGCCTTTTCAATCAACCGCGCAAATTCGTTGATCCGATTTTCACCGTCGGCATCGTTTGTAATCGAAACTTGTCCGCTGCCCAAATTGGTTTTCAGCGAGAAATTCGGATCAGTGAGCGGAAACAAAAAATTCGGATAACGCGCGTCGGGTGCACTCCGGTTGTAAGAAATTCCGACGGATTCAAGATTTTTGGCAATTTGTTCCGCCGTCTGCGCGTTTGCAGGTTTAACGGCCAGCAGCGCATCTTTTAATGAACGCTTGACTTGATTGCCGTTATAGTTAGTTTTATCAACTAAATCGTTGGCAAAATTTGCCTCTAAAATTGTGTTGGTTGTCGCATTGACCAGATTAGTTTCGTCAGCGTTTAATGCCGGCGAAACCGTCTGTCCGTTCAGTTTCTGCCAAATTCTCGGCATCTGCTCGTTTAAAAAGTCGGCAAAATCAAGCAAAAGCAACCATGAAATCGTCTGAATTTGCTCACGCGATGTTTTGATGATACTTGAATTAACGATGATCGCTTTCTGAACATCTTTTGCATCGGTTGGAAGTGGTTCATTCAAAGCTTTTTTCGCCGTTTTCGCGGCTGGCAAAAGACTTTTCCACGGATCGCGGAATTGGGAACGCATCAAATAGATCCGCGAATCGGGTTTTGGATCGGGCAGTCCGTTTTCAATTGCGGTCGAGGCCTTTCCCGCCGCCAAATATGCCTCACGTCTCCAGGCAGGAATAACCGCGGAGAAAAGTTTTCGGCGCCGCCCGTCATCTTCATTAAAACTCACTCCGAAAAGCGGTTGTTGT
>JBDTZT010000416.1:0-4606 GCA_040005005.1 Actinomycetota bacterium | reverse complement strand
CGAACGATTATCCGGTCGAACGTTATTTGCGAAACTGCAAAGCCGCCGTTATTTACGAAGGAACACGCGACATTCATACGCTGATGCAAGCAGATTGGGCGTTGGGTTTGAAGAAAGAACCGAAAGCGCGTGTCAGTTTGCCGCCGTATAAATCCGCCGATGCAAAAGATGCGTCGGCTTGATTTAGAGATTTGAAAATTCTAATAGCGAAACCAATAAAAAAGGCGAAAGAAGTTTTGACTTCTTTCGCTTTTTTCAATTATAAAGCCGTTAAAATTTATTGTTTCTTAACGCTTTTGAAGAATGCTTTGACATCGGCCGAGTATTTTTCCATGCTCGATTTTTCCGCATAGATATTGGCTAGAACCGGTTTTTTCGGCGCGTTGATAATGGTTAAATCCCAATTCACGTCTTCACCGTCATTCTTTGCGGTTCCGCTCATTGAGGTGCCTTCCATTCCGTTGACATCAATTTTGGAGCCTTTATCAATGACTTTGACATCATTGAGATATGAATCTATTTCTTTAGCGGCGTCGGTCACAACTTTATTGTAATCGCCGTCTTTCGGAACTGAGAATCGAATGTCAACACCTTCGTCTTCGCTCTTAATAATCGTGTCTTCGCCGTCTTTACTAAATTTAAAGCCTTTCGGGACAGTCATTTGAATTCCGGCTTCATCAATTTTAATTACCTGACCGTCGGTTGATGACGTGGTGTTAGCACTCGATGATGTCGAGTTAGTTGATGTATTTGATGACGTATTTGTAGTCGAATTTGTGGTCGAATTTGTGTTTGTCACGATTGCCGTTTTATTCGAGTTCGATGTGTTCGAATTGGTCGCCGCCGGACTGCAAGCCGAGAAAGCTACGGCAAGCGAAGCAATTCCAATAACTGAAATATTTTTAAGTTTCATTTGTATCTTTTGATTCCTTTAATTACTTTGAAAATTTGTTCACATAAACAATTTATTTACATAAACAAACTGCAGATACTAACAGGTTACTAAAATAAAGCAAGCCGGAAACAAAAAACAGCCCAAATATATTTTGTGCTGTCTTTATAAAATTTCTTTTTTATTCGAACTATTTTGTGCGTGGTGTGATCGGCACGAATTGGTCCATCGAAGCATTGATTTGGAGATATATCTGCGTTTCGCGCGGGATTAAATTTCGCCAGTTGGTGCCGCCGCGTTTGATATAACCGGCGAGTTTGGCGGGATTTGAATTATAGCCTGCCGACATCAATTCGAGTTCTGTCGCGGTGCCGTTTTGAATCGCGTCGGAAACCGTCGGACTCGCTACCAAATCGTTATAAGTCATCTGCATATAAAGCAGCATCGCTTGTGCGGCATTGACGTGATTACGCATTCCTTCCACAAAATCGGGCATCAAACCCGCGTTGTAATAACGCGTGCGAACCATAAAATAGGTCGAAGGAATCATCTGCACCATCCCGCCCGCGCCCGCCGAACTGACCGAATAACGATAAGTTTGGCCCTCATTCAGAGCGTAAAGAGAGAAAATATCATTATAAATATTCGGGTGATACTCGGTGCGGAAACGCAAATGGTCAACGTGTTCGACAATACTCAAACGCTCGGCAATATCTGCAACCTTTGGCGCGACAAAAATTCCTTTCTGACGAAGCTTTTCACGCGCAATGTCAATCGTGTTTCGCACATAGAGTTTTCCGGCGTTGACGACTTCGGGCGTTACCAAACCCGGATGCGTGGACATATAATAGGCTGTTTCGTAATAAACACCGTTGCGTTCGACCGGATATTGCACCATCAGCGGAAGATGATTTTTGTTGGTCAAATCCGAAATGATTATCGGTGTATTCACGCCATTCGGCCGGATAATGTTGACCTTCATTGACTTGGAATTTGCCGATGTCACGAAAAATTCGCCGTCTTTCGTCAGAAACGAATCTTTCGTGATGACGATATAATCAAGTTTTTTAGTGTCAAAATCGTAAAACGCAATCCGCACCATATTGGTCGTAAAAGTGCCGTCCGTCATCGCAATCGTAATTGGTCGCGCCGCCATTTCGCGTTTTGCTTCTTCGAGTTTGCTTTTGATTTGTCCAAGTGTAAGAGTTTGACTGGTGTTATAAGTCGGATAATTCGGCTTCGGATTGGTTGAACCGCCGACAATAATCGGTGTTGGTGACGGGGTTGCGGTAAAAACAGGTTTCGGCGTCGGTGTCGGCGGCAAATTATTCGTTACAATGACGATCTTTGAAGGTGTCGGAGTCGGCGTTGCGCCGACAACCCGCGGACGCGACGGCGTTGGCACAGGTTTTAATTCCTGTGCATAACTCGGAGAAGCCGAAATCAAAATGGCGCAAAATAATATTAAACTTCTTTTCATACAATAATTCCAGAAGTGTTGACGATGTCGGACAAATTGTTTGCAGTATCGGGTAATACTTCGCAGACTAAAGAAAATCCGCGTGTTTAAAGATTCGCTTTAAAAGTAAAAGGTTGTCAAATGTTTTAAGACAATTTATGCTTTACACAAAAAAAAATTATGGTTTATTGTGTTTGTTGCCTTAAAAGTTTTGCTGTATAACAGAATTTTGTGTGTTTCAGACACCTTTGATTAACAAATTATGAAAAAACTCTTTGGGACAGACGGAATGCGAGGGCTGGCCGGCGAATTTCCGCTCGATGAAAAAACTGTTGAAATGGTCGGACGCTCTTTGACGCGGCAGTTTCGGGAAAACCTCGGACGGGAGCCGCGTTTTATCACCGGACGCGACACACGCGAATCAGGTGCGGGAATTGAAAAAGCCTTTCACGCGGGCGCCGTTGCCGAAGGCGCGCATTGCGAATCGGCGGAAATTATCACCACGCCGGGCGTTGCTTTTCTAGCGAAAAAATTTAGTTTTGACGCCGGAATTGTCATTAGCGCCTCGCACAACCCGTTTCACGACAACGGCATCAAGATTTTTTCACCAACCGGCCGAAAACTTGACGAAGCAACTGAACGCGAGATTGAAAAGGATATTTTTGAACCGAAGTCAGAAGTCAGAAGTCAGGAGTCAGAAGTTAATTCAACAAAAGCATTTGAATATCAAATTGCGTATTTAGATTATTTAACGGAAGAATTTAAAGATTTGCGGCTGGAAAATTTCAAAATGGTCATTGATTGTGCAAACGGGGCCGCCGCGCATCTTGCCCCGCGTCTGTTTGAAAAATTCGGCGCGGAAATCTTGGCGATAAACTATGCGCCGGACGGCAAAAATATTAATAAAGATTGCGGTTCGCTTCATTTGGAAAAATTACAAGCAAAGGTTTTGGAAGAAAAAGCCGATTTTGGAGTGGCGTTTGACGGCGATGCTGACCGTTCGCTTTTTGTTGACGAGCAGGGAAATCTGGTTGACGGCGACGCGGTGCTGTGGATTATGGCGCAATTTTTAGCCGAACACGGACAATTGACTAATCAAACTGTGGTCTCAACCGTGATGAGCAATATCGGCTTAGAAATCGCGTTAAGTTCAAAAAATATCAAACTTTTACGCGCCGCGGTCGGGGACAAATATGTGTTGGAAGAACTTTTAAAAACAGATTCGGCGGTCGGCGGTGAACAATCGGGGCACATCATTTTTCCGCGAAAAAGCCTTGTCGGCGACGGAATGATGACGACGCTGTTTTTGCTCGAATCGCTTTACGAAAAAGGCAAAAGTTTGTCGGAAATGACCCGGGATTTTACGCGCTATCCGCAGATTCTGGTTAATGTCAAAGTGCGCGAAAAACTTCCGTTTGAAGACGTTTTCGAGATTGCCGAAGCATCAAAATTAGTTGAAAACAAACTTGACGGCAAAGGGCGGCTTTTGCTGCGCTATTCGGGGACGGAAAATCTGGCACGAGTAATGATCGAAGGCAAAAATCAAAAGGAAATCGAAGTGCAAGCTAACGATTTGGCGGAAATCATTAGAAAAAAATTAGGTTAAAAAAAATGTTTGCAGTAATCTATCGTTGGCGAGTCAAGCCCGAAAAAGAACAACAATTCATTGAGGCTTGGACGGAAATAACGAAATATTATTTGACTACTTTCGGTGCCCTCGGCTCGCGTCTGCATCGCGGAAGCGACGGAATTTTTTATGCTTACGCGCAATGGAAATTTGCCGAAAATCGAACTGAAGCATTTCAAAATGCTCCAAAATTTGAAGCAGGAATAAAATTGAAAGAGGCGATAATCGAAATTTTACCGGAAATTCGACTCGAACCGCTTTCAGATTTGTTGATTTTTCCCAATAAAAAATAAAAAAAATTGCGCCGCTTGCCAACTCCTATAAAATAATTGTATATTCAATTCAATCGAGACGGTTGGTGGAGCCTCCGTCTCTAGTGGTAGCTGGGGTGAGGACAGTTACTACGCATTGGCAGGTGCGGTACACTTCCATGTTGCTTCGCCTGCTTTAACCAAGAATTTCGAGCCGTAAGTTGATTCAAAAAACTTACGGCTTTTTCTTTTGCTTTTTTTTGTCTGAAACCGCAGAATTTTTATTACAATGATCGAAAATAAAAATGTTGCCGTCAAACTCGAAAACAATTCCCATGAATACGAAATTAAAATTGGACACGAGCTGCTAAAAAATT